>DALZBD010000006.1:0-24723 GCA_031977515.1 Bacteroides sp.
ATAATCTGTGGAAAGAATTTGGGTAGAGGCTGTATGTGAAGAAACAGTGAAGAGCGCAACAACGCTCCCGGATGGTATATAGCATAAAAAAAAGTCTTCCCTGGAATAGACATTAATCAGGGAAGACTTTTTATTAACTGCTTATGCTTATTCGGCTTCTGCCGGCGCTTCAGCAGGAGCCTCTTCTGCAGACTCAGTTTCACTGCTTTCTTCAGTTGCCTGAACTTCTTCAGTTTCAGCTTCCGGTTTTACAGGATCCTGAGCCATTGCAGAAAATGAACCACCACAGATAAACATAAACATTGCTAATGCGAATACTACCTTTTTCATAATCATTTTGCTTTAAACAAATTATATACAGTTACTTAAACTCTGATAGACAGAAGGCATCGTGCCTTCCTTCCTATAAAGTCCAAATGCTGTGCCAGAAAATGCGTGATTTGATCAGCGTGTTGATTATGAGTGGATTGTCTGTTTTGTGGTATACCAGATAATGGGGAAAAGTGTGGAATGTGAATGGGGAAGTGTGGAAAAATTCCCCACTTTTATCCCTCGATCTGATACAGTTTCATCTTGTTATATAAAGTCTTCCGGTCTATTTTTAGCAAAGCCGCCGCTTTACTCTTGTTGTTTCCGGTCTGATGCAATGCCTCCAGAATATATTCCCGCTCTGTCTTTTCATTTCGCAGCGATATTTCCCGGTTGTGTCCGCTATCTGAAGTAATTTCATTGCCCAATTCGGCAAGGGTGATCAGATTGCCTGTAGCAAGTAGTGTCGCGCGTTTGATCGTGTTTTTCATTTGCCGCAGGTTACCTGGCCAGTGGTATTGATAGAGAGCCTGGGAGGCAGCCGCATCAAATCCGATGAGTTTTTTGTCCAGTTCGCGGTTGGCCTGGTCCAGAAAGAAGTTTGCAAACAGCAGAATATCTCCCTGCCGATCCTTCAGAGCAGGCATATGCAGGGTAAATTCATTGATCCGGTGATAGAGGTCTTCCCGGAAATTACCCTTTTCTATCAGTTGTTCCAGGTTCTCATTGGTCGCGGTGATCAGGCGGATATCCACTTTGGTCTCCTGTGTAGATCCTACCGGACGTATCTTTCTCTCCTGCAGGGCGCGCAACAACTGTATCTGAGTCTCATAGCCCAGGTTACCTATTTCATCCAGGAACAATGTGCCGCCGTCTGCGGCTACAAATGCTCCTGTCTTGTCGCTCAGCGCTCCGGTAAATGCGCCTTTGACATGGCCAAAAAACTCAGAGGCTGCCAGTTCTTTAGGGATAGAGCCGCAATCCACGGCAATAAAAGGATGAGTAGAGCGTTTGCTGAGTTGATGGATGCGATGGGCCACGTATTCCTTACCTGTACCGCTGGCTCCATTAATCAATACAGACATATTCGTCGGCGCCACCAGATTTACATAATTGTACAACTGGCGGGCAGCATCACTTTCTCCTTCCAGAAAATGCGGATCGGTAGGTCCGGATGATTTTTTCTTAGTTTCTGCCGGAGCACTCAAAGGATCTTTTTCCGCGTGAAATGCTTCGTTGATCTTTTTGAGCAATTCGTCCGGGTTCACAGGTTTCGCAATGTAGTCCTGTGCCCCCATCTTTATCGCCTGTACAGCTGAGGGTATATCGGCATAGCCGGTCATGATGATAAAAGGAAGGTCTTTCCCTTGTTCGTGCAGCCAGGAGAGGAGATAGATCCCGTCTTTATCGGGCAGGCGAAGGTCGGAAAGTACCAGGTCGGTCGGCTCCGTTTCCAGATGTTTCTTTGCACGGGAAATGGTGCTGGCAGAGGAGACTGTAAATCCTTTTTTCTCCAGCCATGTTTTGAGCATCATTCCGAAAGTGATGTCATCTTCCACGATCAATATTGACTTCATATCCTTCATTTCCGGTTTTTACCTGACAAAGGTAAGTCGTTTTAAGGAATCTTGTATCGATATCCGGAGAATATTATGAACTTTTGTTAGAACAAAATCCTTTAAAGTTGTACTTTTGCAGATCATTATCAATTACTATGAAGAGGATGGAATTAAAAGTATGGATATGTTTAACTGTTCTGGCCACATGCCTCACCGCATGTAAGTCGGGCGAAAAGAAAGATATAAAAATGGAAAATCAAGCGGAGACATTGTTGTTGATCGAGACCACTGCAGGTACTATCAAAGTGAAATTATACGATGAGACCCCTCAGCATCGGGACAATTTTATCAAATTGGCCAAACAGGGAACCTACGAGGGCACTCTTTTCCATCGCGTGATCAAAGATTTCATGATCCAGGCAGGTGATCCCGAGTCTAAAAATGCTCCCAAAGGCAAAATGCTGGGTTCGGGAGATGTAGGCTACACGATCCCCGCAGAATTTGTGTATCCGAAATACTTCCATAAGAAAGGAGCCCTTTCGGCTGCCCGTCAGGGAGATAATGTAAATCCCGAAAAGGCATCTTCCGGTTGTCAGTTCTACATTGTGACTGGTAAAGTATACGACGATGCATCTTTGCTGGGTATGGAAGAGCAGATGAATCAAAACCGTGTGCATGGTATCTTCAACGCTCTGGCTCAGAAGCACATGAAAGAGATCTATCAGATGCGTAAGAACAACGACGAAGACGGTTTGTACGATCTGCAGGACAAACTGCTTGCTCAGGCAGAGGCTGAAGCGGCTGCACAACCGGAATTCCGTTTCACTCCCGAACAGTTGGAAGCTTACCGCACCGTAGGAGGAACTCCCCACTTAGATAACGAGTACACTGTGTTTGGTGAAGTGGTAGAAGGAATAGAAGTCGTAGATAACATTCAGCAGGTGGCTACCGACCGCAGCGACCGTCCCGAAGAGGATGTAAAGATTATCCGTGTATCGGTAATTAATTAGAAACTACTGAGACGCAAAGTATTACGTCTCTACAAGTGTATTACTTTCAAAAGAAAACACCATCGATGTAGATACGCAATATCTTGCATCTACAAAGAATCGCAGGCTGGCAACGCTAATGAACGAGTAAAATCAAAACATTTTTTTTACATGTCTGATATCAACCGGTATACACTACCCAATGGATTGAGGCTTGTCCATTTGCAGGAGGATACTACGCAAATGGTCGCCCTGAATGTCCTGTATGATGTGGGGGCTCGTGACGAGGCTCCGGATCATACGGGATTTGCCCATTTGTTCGAGCACCTGATGTTTGGCGGGTCTGTGCATATACCGGATTTCGACAGCCCCCTCCAGCAGGCAGGAGGGGATAACAATGCCTGGACCAACAACGACATTACCAATTATTACCTGACTGTGCCGGCGCACAATGTGGAGATCGGTTTCTGGCTCGAATCGGATCGTATGCTGGCACTGGATTTCAGTGAAGAGAGTCTCTCCGTGCAACGTGAAGTGGTGATGGAGGAGTTTAAACAACGTTGCCTGAATCAGCCTTACGGAGATACAGACCACCTTCTGCGTGCTCTGGCCTATAAAGTACACCCTTATCAATGGCCCACTATCGGCAAGGAACTTTCTCATATCGATCATGCTACTTTGCAGGAGGTGAAGGATTTCTTCTATCGTTTCTATGCTCCGAACAACGCTATCCTGGCCGTCACAGGAAATATCTCTTTTGAGGAGGCTTTGCGGCTGACCGAAAAATGGTTTGGCCCTGTTCCCCGCAGAGAGGTCCCGTCGCGGCAGTTGCCACAGGAACCCAGGCAAACCGAAGAACGGCGACTCACGGTCGAGCGTCAGGTGCCTGTAGATGCCTTATATATGGCCTATCATATGTGTGACCGGATGGACCCGGACTATTATGCATTTGATATCCTTTCGGATGTGCTGTGCAACGGATTGTCGAGTCGGCTCAATCAGCGCCTGATACACGAGAGAGCTGTTTTTTCGCAGGTAGATGCCTATATCTCCGGAAGTCGCGATGCCGGATTGTTCCATATCTATGGCAAGCCTGCCAAAGGTGTATCTCTCGAAGAGGCAGAGACGGCCATCCGGCGCGAACTGGAGATACTGCAGGAGGAACTTGTCTCAGAGGAGGAACTGGAGAAGGTAAAAAATAAATTTGAGTCTACTCAGGTCTTCAGCAATCTCAGCTACCTGCACGTAGCCAATCACCTGGCCTGGTTCGAACTGTTGGGAGATGCCCATATGCTTGCACAGGAGGTAGAAAGATACCGTTCGGTCACTCCACAGCAGCTACTGACTGTAGCGGGAAAAGCCTTTCGACGAGAAAACGGTTCGATACTCTATTATCGGGCTGCCCGATGACCCATACCTCTCTTCTCCCGGATCAGCTAAAAAGAAATTCTCACACTTATTTTCAGAAAACGTATGAATACATATAACCTCTACAAGGGGCACTATCACGCATTATTGAAACTGGGCATTCCTATCGTTATCGGACAGATAGGCATTATTGTTCTGGGGTTTGCCGATACCCTGATGATCGGCCAGCACAGCACCAATGGACTGGCTGCCGCATCTTTTGTCAACAATATGTTCAATCTGGCTATTATCTTCGGGACGGGATTCTCCTATGGTCTGGTTCCTGTGGTAGGCGCACTGTATGGAAACAAACATTTTCCACAGGCTGGTCAGGCACTACGCAATAGCCTGTTGGCCAATGTGATGATCGCTGTATTGCTGACGTTGGTCATGCTGCTTCTTTATTTCAATGTCGGCAATCTGGGACAACCCGAAGAATTGATGCCTCTGATCAAGCCTTATTTCCTTATCCTGCTGGCTTCTCTTCTCTTTGTCATGATCTTCAACGGATTCAAGCAGTTTACAGACGGTATTACCCAGACCAAGGTTTCTATGTGGATACTTTTGGGCACCAACCTGTTGAATATTGTAGGCAATTATGTGTTGATCTATGGAAAAGCCGGATTTCCGGAACTTGGTTTGCTGGGAGCAGGGATCAGTACGCTATTTTCCCGCATGGTAGCGGTGTCTATCTACCTGTTCCTCTTCTTTCGCTCAGCCCGTTATGCAGAATACCGGAGAGGTTTCCGTCAGATGGGGTGGTCAGGGGTGTTGTTTCGCCGGTTCAACGCATTGGGTTGGCCCATCGGGCTGCAGATGGGTATGGAGACTGCTTCTTTCAGTCTGAGTACGATCATGATCGGTTGGCTGGGCACCATTGCGCTGGCCACTCATCAGGTCATGCTTACCATTTCTACATTCACCTTTATGATGTTTTACGGGATGGGATCTGCTGTAGCGGTGAGAGTGAGCAACTTCAACGGACAGAAAGACATCGTGAATGTGCGTCGCACGGCGTATGCCGGGTTTCATATCATCATAGCCATGGCATTTGTCCTCTCTGTATGTATCTTTCTGGTGAGAAATTACATCGGAGGTTGGTTCACAGACAATGAAGAGGTATCCATGAGTGTGGTGACACTCATCATACCGATGCTGCTGTATCAGTTCGGAGACGGTATGCAGATTAATTTTGCCAATGCCCTGCGTGGGATTTCGGATGTCACGCCCATGATGATCATTGCCTTTATCTGCTATTTCATTATCTCTTTGCCCGCCGGGTATCTTTTTGGATTTATATTAAATGGTGGTATCTTCGGTGTGTGGATGGCTTTCCCGTTCGGGCTCACCAGTGCAGGTATTATGCTCTGGCTCAGGTTTCGCTATAAAACGTCGGATCGTAGGATAGGTCGTTGATTTTTATTAATTTTGCCTTTGTATGGCTACTCCGTCCCGTTTTACCAACGTAAAGATCGCGGCAGGCTATCTGATGTTGCTGCTGATCCTTTTCTTTTCCTTGCGCTTTGTGTCAGGAGAGATGGAAAACCTGTCGGCCTCGGACGAAGAATATCACTTGCAGAGCGACAGCCTGTTGTTGCTGATCCGGGAGAAGGACGAGCATATGCTTCGTCTGATCCGTACCATGAGTGAAGCCAACCAGTCCATGATCAGTCCCGATGAACTGGAGGAGATCATTGCTCAGCACGATTCTCTGGTTCAGCAGAGTCAGCAACAACACATACAATACCGGGTAATCACGAAGACAGACTCGGTGATCGCCCCCCAGGAGAAGAAACGCTTTATCCAAAGATTGGCCGATGCGTTCAGCCCTTCCAGGCAGGATTCTTCCTTAGTGGTAGTCAATACTTCGGAGGAGTTCGTCGTGGATACTATTGTAGAGCCTTATTACTCGGTCGACTCCCTGCAACAACGTATTCTTGAAGTGGCTCAGGCCAGAAGAGCGAGGAGTCAGGAGGTGCAGAACCGCAATCTGGCCATTCGCCGGTTGAACCGTCAGCTGACCGAACGGATAGACAGTCTGGTGTCGCAGTATGAGGAGCAGATGGTGCTACGTGCAGAGCAGCAGACCCAGCAGCAACAGGAGGTGCGCCGGCACTCTGCAAAAGTTCTGGGAGGAGTGGCGATCGGAGCAGTGGTGCTTTCTTTGCTGTTTTTCACTGTGATCTGGAGAGACATCACCCGTAGCAACCGCTATCGTCGTGAACTGGAAGCAGCCCGCCGAAAGGCCGAAGAACTGGTGGAGGCCCGTGAGAAACTGATGCTGACCATCACCCATGACTTCAAAGCTCCGCTGAGTTCGGTGATCGGATTCACCGACCTGCTCTCCCGCCTTACAGTGGAAGAGCGACAGCGGTTCTATCTGGAAAACATGAAGCAATCTTCCCAGCATCTGTTGAAACTGGTCAATGACCTGCTGGATTTTCACAGGCTGGACCTGAATAAGGCAGAGGTAAACCGGGTCTCGTTCAACCCCTATCACTTCTTTGGGGAGATTGGGGTCAGTTATGAGCCTGTAGTGGCCAACAAAGGGCTGAGTTTCCGTATGGAGATTGCCGATGAATTGAATGGAAATTACATTTGCGACCCGTTGCGGTTGAGACAGATCCTGGACAATTTGCTTTCCAATGCCATCAAGTTTACTGCTGAGGGAGAGATCACGCTGACGGTAGACTATGATCAGTCACGCCTTCTGATCAGAGTCGGTGATACCGGACAGGGGATGGACAGTGAAGGATTGGAGCGTATATTTAAAGAGTTTACCCGCCTGCCGGGGGCACAGGGCGAAGAGGGGTTTGGCCTGGGACTTTCCATTGTACACAAACTCGTGCAGTTGCTGGAGGGGACCATCGAGGTGGATAGCCATCCCGGTAGGGGCACGGTCTTCACAGTGAGTATCCCTGCTTTCCCATTGGGGGGTGAGGGGAGTGCTTCGGCCAGGGTGCATGAAGAAAAAACAGAAGAGCAGAAAGAGCTATCGAAGGATATAAGAGCCCTGGTGATTGATGACGATAAGATGCAACTGGACCTGACTGCGGCTCTCTTCGAACAACTCCACGTAACTACCATTTTCTGCGAACACCCTGATCAACTACTCGAACACCTGAGAAATGCTTCGTTCGACGTTCTGCTGACCGATGTACAGATGCCGGCCATGAACGGCTTTGATCTGCTTACCCTTCTGCGGGCTTCCCAACTTTCCGGCGTCAGGGATATGCCCGTGGTTGCAGTCACCGCCCGTAGCGATATGGATGAATCCGTTTTTCTGGAACATGGCTTCTCCGCCTGTTTGTATAAGCCCTATTCGCTGAAAGAGTTGCACGAAGTCCTGTGCAGAGTGACCTCTTTGCAGACAGATATCGTTTGCACGGAAGGAGAGATAGAGGACAGAAAAGAAGAGAAGCCCGAAGATGCTCCCTACTTCTCTGCCTTACTTGCTTTTTCCGCGGAAGATCTGGAAGCTGCCCGTGATATTATGGATTCTTTTATCCGGGAGACGGGTAAGAACAAGGATGTTCTCAGGAATGCCACTACCCAACAGGACGTTTCGTCCATTACAGCCATGGCACACAAATTACTTCCTATTTTCACATTGCTGGAGGTCAGGAGAGTCAGGGAACTGCTTACTTCTCTGGAGAGAAGACGAGAGCAATCTTTTACGGAAGAGATGCGTTCGGAGGCAGAACAAGCCATTGAACTCATAGAGCAGGTGTTGTTGGAGGCAGAGGCGTACAGAGACAAATTATAGACAGGGAATAGCAGACAAGTTTGACTTTGCTGCTATAGGAGACACAGCTGTGTGCTTTTCATTCAGACATAAGAACAAAAGAACATATATTTAATTTTGCGACTTACTTGTAAAGCCAGAATTTCCTTATAATGACTTCTTTTGTCCGTATGTTCTTCTGTCAGATATTCGGCTATTGCTATATTATATACTATAAACCACAAACCATGAAAGAAACATTTGATTACACTCAGGTACCCTACGGTTATTATCATTGCCTTCATACACAATGTCCTCGTGCACAGGAATGTCTGCGTCTTTACGTGGCACTTCATGCTTCTACAGAAGTTGTAATATTCAAGGTTATAAATCCCGCTTTTGTTTGTGGCAAAGAAGATGCCTGTCGCTTTTTCCAATCCAATCGCCTGTCTCGTTTTGCTATGGGAATTACTCATTTGTATGACGAACTTCCGCACAACAAAGCGGTGGAAATAAAGCGTATCCTGTTTGCTGAATTTCAGCGAAATACATATTATCGTATCCAACACAAACAACGGTACATCCGACCGGCAGAGCAGGAATTTATAAGGGAAGTGTTTCGCCGCGAAGGTATTCAGCAAGAACCTGTATTTGATGAATATATAGACAAGTACGATTGGTGAAGTTTTCTCATTTTTACTCACCCCATTGAGTATTTTTACTCAGTGGGGAGAGTATATATACTCAATGAAGAGAGTAAAAATACTCAGTGGGAAGAGTAAAAAGGCTCTTTTCATGTAGAAATTGGAGTCTCTTTGTACCTGCTTAGTATCCGATGGCAATCATATACATACGGAACTGTATATCGCCCGGAACAGGCTTTTCGTATGATCTCTATCGGGGTGGAATAGGAGAAAACAGATGTCACAGAGTCACTTATTTTATTTGCAACGGCATCCCCGGGGAAGTCAAAAATACCTATAAGAAATTTATTTGTATAAAATGTAAACAGCCGTTGTATTAAATTTGTTTACTTTGTACAACTTTATGCAATTTTTGTTTATTGAATGAAGCGCAAATGGATCAAATGGGTAGGCATTGTGCTGCTTATCCCGATACTTCTTTTTTTCCTCGTGGCCATATTGCTGTATGTCCCTCCTGTCCAGAACTACCTGAGAAAGAAGGTTACGACGTATGCTTCAGTGGCTACCGGTATGGATGTGAATATCGGTCGCATTGATCTGCGCTTTCCTCTCAAACTAAAAGTCAGTGAGGTGGAGGTGATCCAGACTCCTGATACCCTTCTTACGCTGGAAACCCTGAATATACACGTCAGGGCCATTCCTCTTTTCAAAGGTTTTGTAGATGTTCAGGGACTTACGCTGATCGACGGATATATAAATACGTTGGATCTGATCGATGGTATGCGTCTGGCGGGAACCATCGGGGAGGTCTATTTGGCAAGTCACGGAATAGATCTCTCCAAAGAAATTGCGGTGATCAATGAAGCAAGCATAAAGAACTCCAGTATCTTGCTGGAACTGGGTGAAAGCGAAGAGAAAGAAGACACCACAGCAGCCGTAAACTGGTACATAGAAGTGCATGATGCGCAATTGGAGAAGGTGGCTTTCAAGATGTCCGAACCTTCCGATACGCTGGAACTTGCAGCTTGGGTAGAGAGTCTCAAAACCGAACAGATAGAAATAGACCTTGCAAAGAAAAGCTACACATTGGGCTCTCTGCAACTATCGGGAGGCACGTTGGCCTACGATATGCAGGCGCGGCCCGCAGTGGGTGGTTTTGATCCCAATCATCTCGCTTTGCGTAACATACAGATCGGTGTGGATTCGGTGCGGTATGCCGGACCGGAGATCGGGGCGGTGATCCGTGAACTCTCTATGGATGAACGTTCGGGATTGAGCATCGTGCGCGGTACAGGTAGGTTGCAGGCAGATAGC
Organism: Bacteroides sp.; assembly: GCA_031977515.1. Taxonomy (GTDB): domain Bacteria; phylum Bacteroidota; class Bacteroidia; order Bacteroidales; family Bacteroidaceae; genus Bacteroides. The sequence continues at coordinate 9,947 of DALZBD010000006.1, forward strand.
GCCGGGATCAACATTCCCGATCTGCTGCTGGAAACCTCTCATTCCGAATTGAGCGTGCAGTTGCAGACCTCGTGGGAGACGGTGGCCAACCCTTCTGCCGGAGATGTCCTTGCCAGGCTGACGGCGCGTCTGGGCAAGCAGGACATTATGCTCTTTGCAGGTAGACTTCCGGAACAGTTCCGCGCAGAATATCCTTCAAGGCCGCTCACCGTACGTGTCGATGCCCAGGGCAATCTGCGGCGTGCACGGGTGTCGCGCATATCCGCTGAACTGCCGGGTGCTTTCAGCCTCACGGGGAATAGTGAACTTACCTATCTGACCGATAGCCTCCTGCGTACCGGACAGGTAGATATGGAATTTGTCAGCGGTAATATGCGTTTCCTGAGCTATCTATTCAGTCCCGAAGATCCCGGAGCGATTGTCATCCCGGAAGGGTTGCACATCAACCTCAACGGAACTATCGACGGGCCTCAGTACACAGCCAATGTCTTGATGAATGAAGATCGGGGGCAGGTATCCTTAGTGGGCACTTTCAACGACAGCAACGACAGCTATACGGCCGACCTGCGCATCGCAGACCTGCATCTCGAACACTTCCTGCCCAAAGATTCTATCTATTCGCTGACTGCCACAGCCAGTGTACGGGGACGTGGGATCGACTTCGATACCTATCGCATCGGTGCGGTGGGCAAAGCTGAGCTGGAAGAACTCTATTACAAAGACATACGCATCACCGGTATATCGGCAGATGCCCAATTGCAGGGCACTTTGCTGAATGCGCACATAGTGGGCGACAATTCCTGGCTCCAGATGGATGCGACAGGAGAGTATCGCCTCGCCCGCCCCGATATAGAGGGCAAACTCGCTGTGACTGTGGCCAAACTCGATCTCTATTCTTTCGATATGCTTCCCGATCCGCTGCGACGCACCATTGCCTTCTCCATGAATGCAGAGGCGCAACCGGAGAAAGTGACGGCAAGTCTGCAGGGAGGAGACCTGAAGTTCAATATGACAGCCCGCTCGGATGTGGAAGAACTGATCGACCGCTCTACAGAGTTTGTAGATGAACTCACCGGGCAGATCGAACTTCGGCAACTCGACCATGTGGCATTGCGACAGTCCATGCCCACCGTGGCCTTCTCGCTCAATGCCGGACAGCAAAATGCACTGGCCTATTACCTTGCGGCAGAAGGCATCTCCTACAAAGATCTTTCTGTGGTCTTTGGTACGGCACCTCGGTTCGGGCTCAACGGCCGGGCTACTGTGCATCAATTACGAATGGATACACTGCAAATCGACACCATCTCGCTGGTAGCCCGTCAGGATACTTCGATGCTCAATCTGAGATTGGCAGTCGTCAATGGTCCCAACAATCCACAATATACATTCCGCGCCACCGCCACCGGAGAGATCCGGGACAAAGATGCCGATCTGCTGTTGCAGTTCGACAACGACAAAGGCGAGAGAGGACTATACCTTGGAGTGAATGCAGCTCCCATGGAGAACGGGGTCAGATTCCAATTCTTTCCCAACAATCCCATCGTTGCTTTCCGTCAGTTCTACTTCAACGAGAACAACCGTATGTTTCTCCGGAACGACGGACATCTGTTGGCCGATGTGGAGATGCTCGACAAAGACGGAATGGGGTTCCGGCTCCATTCCATACGCGATACTGTCTCTTTGCAGAACCTGGATCTGGACATACGTCGCATAGATATCGGAGACGTCAGCCGGATCTTTCCCTACCTGCCCGAAGTGGAAGGGCTGCTTTCCGCCGATATCCATTACATACAGACCACTACCGACAGGCAGATATCTGCCGAGGCCAGGATCGACGAAATGTACTACGAGAAGCAGCGTGTGGGTGATGTGACACTGGGTGTTACCTGGCTTCCCGGAGAGAACGATCGTCACTACCTCAATGCCTACCTGGGATATGAAGGAGACGAAGTACTGTATGCCGACGGTCGCTACGATCCGGCTTCTATCACTGTGAATATGCTCATGGAACACTTTCCGCTGCATATAGCCAGCGTATTTGTTCCCGATCAGGTCATCGCTCTGGAGGGAGATGTGGACGGAGAGCTGGATATAACCGGAACTACACAGAGGCCGGTGGTCAATGGAGAACTTACCCTGGATAGCGTAAGCCTCTATGCACGTCAGGCAGGAGCCCGCTTCCTGTTCGACAATCGTCCGGTACAGATAGAGAACAGCCGCATCCTGTTTGATAAATTCTCGATCTTTACCACCAACCGCAATCCGTTTACCATCGATGGATACGTGGATGTGACCAATCCCACCAATCCGACCACCAGCCTCAACCTGCAGGCCAGTAATTTCACCCTATTGGATGCTCCGCGTACCCGCGAGAGTATCATCTACGGAAAAGTAGTTATGAACCTGACAGGTACTTTGCGTGGGCCGGTGGATGCGTTGAATCTGCGGGGAAGTGTCAATGTGCTGGGCAATACCGATGTCACGTATGTACTTCTGGATTCGCCTCTTACCGTACAGGATCGTCTGGGCGATCTGGTGACTTTTGTCTCCTTCAGCGATACCACGGCTCTGGAACGGGAAGAAGACCCTCGTGTTTCCCTGGGAGGACTCGATATGAATGTGGTGGTACAGATCGACGAAGGAGCCCGTATCAAAGCAGACCTCACTCCCGATCGCAGCAGCCGGGTAGAACTTGAAGGGGGAGGCAATCTTTCGTTGCGCTATACCCCGCAGGGCGATCTTTCGCTGTCGGGACGTTATACCCTTACGGGAGGAATGTTTAAGTATACCGTTCCGGTAATCCCCCTGAAAGAATTCTCCATCAATGAGGGCAGTTACGTCGAATGGTCGGGCGATCCGATGGATCCCAATATCAGCTTCAAGGCAACAGAGCGCGTACGTGCCGAGGTCTCGGAAGGTGGGGATGGTTCACGCTACGTCAACTTCGATGTCTCTATCCAGATAAAGAACCGTCTGGAGAGTCTGGAAATTGTCTTTGATGTGAGTGCACCGGACGATATGAGCGTACAGGAACAATTGACCTCCATGGGGGCCGAAGAGCGTAGCAAGCAGGCAGTAGGGCTGCTGGCAACAGGGATCTATCTGGCAGGTGGCAGCAGCGGACTGGATATGGGCAATGCGCTCAACAGCCTGTTGTACAGCCAGATCAATTCCATTGCCGGAAACGCACTCCGGAGCGCCAACATCTCTGTAGGAGTAGAGGGCTATAACGACGGCAACACCAAACGCACCGATTTGAGTTTCAAGTATTCCCAGCGTATCTTCAACGACCGTGTGCAGGTTGTCATCGGAGGGCGCGTGTCTACCGGAGCCGATGCCGATAATGACATGGACTCTTTTATAGACAATGTTTCCCTGGAATATCGTCTGGATAAGTCAGGCACCCGGTATGTGCGTCTCTTCCACAACAAGAACTACGAAAGTGTACTGGAAGGAGAGATCACAGAGACAGGGGTGGGTCTGGTGCTGCGCAAAAAGCTGAGCCGGCTCCGGGAGTTGTTTGTCTTCAGGATACGGAAAAGGCCGGCCAACCGACAGGAAGAGGCACCTCGTACAGAGGCTCCCCCTCCTGATACCACAAACGATGAGTCAGAAAGTATAGGAAATAGCATATGATGAAAAAGAGAATATATCCTTTCCGTTTTCTCCTGTCAGGAGTGTTGCTGGCTTTTGCCTGCGGACTGCTGATCTCCTCTTGCTCCACTACACGCAACCTGCCGGAAGGCGAAGTGCTGTATACCGGGCAGAAAAAAATGGCTGTGGATATGGTGATCGAAAACTCTACCGGCGAAGAGGCCTTGGACGAAGTGGAGGCTGCCCTGGCCAAAGCACCCAACAACTCGCTGTTCGGGAGTTCGCGGTACAGGATACCGTTTCCTGTCGGACTATGGATATACAACGGATTTGTAAATTCCGAAAAGGGGTTGGGACGCTGGATCTTCAATCATTTTGCAGCCACCCCGGTCTTTCTCTCTACGGTCAATCCCGAGATCCGTACCAAAGTAGCTACCAATCTGCTTCACGACTACGGTTACTTTCGCGGTACGGTAGATTACAAAACATTTATCAGCGAAAAAGATTCCCTGAAAGGAAAGATCCAGTATTTCGTGAACAGTGGTAATCCTTTTTATATAGATACGTTGTATTACGAGCGGTTTGCTCCGCAGACCCAGCAGATCATTGACCGCAGCAGCCGACGGTCGGGCATTCATTCGGGTGAGCAGTTCAGTGTGGTGAAGCTGGACACGGAACGCAACCGCATCAGTGAAATGCTGCGCAACCGCGGATATTACTACTTTCGTCCCGATTACATGACCTATCTGGCCGATACGCTGATGAATCCCGGACATATCAGCCTCAAACTGGTGCCTGTGACCGGATTGCCCGAAGTAGCCCAGCGACCTTATAACATCGGAGAGACCTCTTTCTATTTCTTTGGAAGCAGTGGAGAGCAGCCTACCGATTCGATCAATTACAATGGATTGCATATCTACTATCATGAAAAACTCGAAGTACGCCCAAAGATGCTTTACCGGTGGGTCAATTATCAAGCCTTTGCTCCCCGTGCGTCGGTGCGGGCAGAGAGTCGCCGTCGCCTGTTCAATCAGACACGTTCTACTCGTACACAAGAGCGTCTGACCTCTTTGGGTATTTTCCGTTACCTGGAGTTTCAATATACCCCACGCGACTCCATGGCTGTCATCGATACCCTGGACCTCAACATCCGTGCTACCATGGACTTGCCGTTGGATGCCGAACTTGACCTGAATGTCACTACGAAAAGTAACGACCAGACCGGGCCGGGTGCATCCTTTTCGGTGACACGTAAAAATGTATTCAAAGGAGCCGAATCCTGGAATGTGACACTGCGTGGGTCTTACGAATGGCAAACCGGAAGAAACCGGGGAGGGAAGTTGCTCAATAGTTACGAGATAGGTGCCAATACCTCTTTGACTTTTCCCCGGCTGGTCATTCCAAAGTTCGGAGGCAAAGAATATGATTTCCCGGCTACCACTACCTTCCGTTTGAATGTCGATCTGCTCAATCGGGCCCGTTATTACCAGATCCTTTCTTTCGGAGGGAATGTGACCTATGACTTTCAGCCCCGGCGCACCATGCGTCACAGTGTGACTCCTTTCCGGCTGACATTCAACCTGCTTCGTAGTACCACTGCTGAATTTGATACTGTTTCCAAATACAACCCGGCGATTTATGCCAGTTTAAAGAATCAGTTTATTCCTGCTATGGAATATACCTTTACATTTGATAATTCCAGTGTGCGCAGGATACGCAATCCGATCTGGTGGCAGACCACAGTGACAGAGGCCGGGAATATAACTTCGGGAGTATATAGGTTATTCGGGAAAAAGGTGGGTGATCATGACAAAGATGCCTTTACTTTCTCACAGTTCCTGAAACTGAATACCGAACTTCGGTATACCCTGAAGATCAACAACGATCAGTCCATAGCTACCCGGTTTGCTACCGGTGTGATCTGGCCCTATGGCAATTCTACACAGGCTCCTTACAGCGAGCAGTTCTACGTGGGAGGGGCCAACAGCATCCGTGCATTCACCGTGCGCAGCATCGGTCCCGGAGGATATGAACCTCCTTCCAATGATTCGATCAGACGCAGTACTTCTTATATCAATCAGGTAGGGGATATTCGTCTCGAAGCCAACGTCGAATACCGTTTCCGGTTGGTGAAAGACCTGCACGGAGCCATTTTCCTCGATGCCGGAAATGTGTGGTTGCTGCGTGAGGACGAAGCACGTCCGAAAGCAAAATTCCAGTTGAAGAATGTACCCAAGCAGATCGCTCTGGGCACAGGGCTGGGGTTGCGGTACGACCTGGACTTTCTTGTCATTCGTTTCGACTGGGGAGTTGGGCTGCACCTCCCTTACGATACTGGGCGCAAAGGGTATTACAACATCCCGCATTTCAAAGATGCATTGGGCTATCACTTAGCCATCGGCTATCCGTTCTGATCCTTTTTACGATACCGGAATTTCTTCTTTCCGGATGAAAATGTACAAGATTGGGACAGTATTGCCTGTAGCTGCCCGTAATTTTTTGTACATTTGCTGCCTATCTGGTGAAAATAACTAACCTTTTTAATAGTATTACAATATGAAACCAACTTTATTTGTACTGGCGGCGGGAATGGGTAGCCGCTATGGTGGTTTGAAGCAATTGGATGGTCTCGGCCCTAACGGGGAGACAATTATGGACTACTCCATCTACGACGCGATACGCGGTGGATTCGGGAAGGTCGTATTTGTGATCCGCAAAGACTTTGAGGCCGATTTCCGTGAGAAGATCCTGAGCAAATACCAGGACTATATCCCCGTGGAAATTGTATTTCAGGCATTGGACAGCCTGCCCGAAGGATTTGCCTGCCCGGCAGACCGTGTGAAACCCTGGGGCACCAACCATGCTGTGCTGATGGGTAAAGATGTGATCCATGAACCGTTTGCAGTGATCAATGCGGATGATTTCTACGGTCGCCATAGTTTCGGTGTGCTGGGAGAAGCACTTACTGCCATGACAGGCAAGCAGAACGACTATTGCATGATAGGCTACCGTGTGGGAAATACACTGAGCGAAAGCGGAACAGTGGCCCGTGGTATCTGTAGCACCGACGATGAAGGATATCTCACTACGGTGGTAGAGCGTACGGCCATTGAACGGATCGATGGCAAGGTAACTTTCACAGACGAGAATGGTGAGAAAGTGACTATAGATGACAATACTCCTGTATCCATGAATATGTGGGGCTTTACTCCCGACTATTTCGACTATTCGGAAGAGTACTTCAAAGAGTTCCTTACAGAGAATATGGACAATCTGAAATCGGAATATTTCATCCCGCTGATGGTAAACAAACTGGTGACAGACGGTACAGCCCGTGTGAAAGTATTGGATACAACCTCCAAATGGTTTGGGGTAACGTATGCGGAAGATCGTCAGAGCGTAGTAGATAAAATACAGGCTTTGGTAGATGCCGGAGAATATCCGGAGAAATTATTTTAAGCTGAGAGTACATACATAAACAGAAAGGCCGGTCGGTAACGATCGGCCTTTTATTATGCCCCATTTTTTATTGAAAGCCGCCAGAATTGCATCCTTCTTTCTGAAGGAAAATAAGGTAAAGGCTTCAGAAAGAAAAAAAAATAACTCGTTTTCTGGTGTACGATGTATCTGTAGCCCTGTAAGGGTGTTAGAGGACAGCCCAGGGTAAGTGCAGTGAAGCCGTAGCGGTAGCGAAAGCGAAACAAACGCCACCCTGGGTTTTACGTAGTATATATTCCAGTTAGTGCCGTAGGTACGACACAGATTACCTGGCGCCACTCGATTTGTGTCGTACCTACGGCACTAACTGTCCTCTATCTTATTTAAACCCAGGGTGGCATTCACTCCGGTACCCTACGTTCACTTACCCTGGGCTAGCCTCTAACGCCCTTACAGGGCTACAGATACATCGTATTTCAAAAAAGAAACGACTAATCATTCTTTTTACAAAAACAAGTAGCAAACAACATAAACAGCAGGGAAGGTATGTTGTAAATGCAGAAACATTTTTGAATGATAGAAATGATAGATCGGTGAAACCGGTACAGAGTTGACAAAACAGAAAGATTACATACTTGTTTTTTTACACATCATTCTTTCCGGAATGAAGATAAAAAAGGAATATCTCTCTGTAGCCTTTGGTTGCAGCATTTATCAGGACTGTTTTTCTGTTTTTGTGGCATGGAACTTTAGAGGAGTATCCTGCTCAGAATTCTTATGTATCTTCTTTTTCTATATATTGCTTATGACCTGACAAAAGTGACGTATCTTTAATATCCGGTAAAATAATAGGCTTTGTTCTGTGTGATACCTTCTTGAAGAATACCTGTTATCCAGCTTAACTTCCAATCTAATTGTAGCTTACATTTTCCGAATCGTTTGTTTTTTTAATTATTTATATTAAATTTGCCAAGTTAAATTATACAAACATAGGACGTCGAAAAAACATCTGGAATCCAACGTTACTTTTATATCTTAAGTCGTATTAATTATACATAGTTGAAAAATCAAACATGAATCGTATGAAAAGCAGTATTACTTATTTGTTCATTCTCTTTTTCTCTCTGATCAGTGCCTCTTCTTATGCACAAACCACCAAGGAAAACAAGAAGATGTACAAGAATGAAAACAAGCAAAATGCAATTGTAGACAAGCAAGTGCAGCAAAAAGCCAGCAAACAGGCCCGCAAAGATGCCAAGAGACTGGGCAAGGAGGGATATCTGGTGCCGATAGGTAAGATTCCCATGGAAAAGCAGCTCGAGCGTGCATGGCGTATGCAGTACGAACTCACTCCCGAAGGTCCCAAGTATCTTCTGGGCATGTCCAACTCTGTGGCAGGCAATCAGAATGCAGCTAAGATGCAGGCAACCAATCTGGCCAAGCTGGAATTGGTAGGACAGATGGAAAGCCAGCTGGCACAGATGATTGAGATGAAAGTCAACAATCAGGAAATGACTACCGAAGAAGCTGCTACCGTTACCTCTATGGTGAGCAGCAGTAAAACCATTATTTCCGGAAAGTTGGGTCAGGTAATCCCTGTCGTGGAGATATACCGTCAACTGCCTACCGGTAACTTTGAAGTACAGGTAACTCTGGGCTATGATACCAGTGAAGCCTTGCGTCTGACCAAAGATGCCATCCGTGCCGATCTCAACAAGAAATCCGAAGGTCTGGGAGAAAAGTTAGATTCTATCCTGTAATTCAGATAAGGAACCATTCGTTATGGTGTTACACCTACTAAGGGGACATATTTTCTGCAAATCAGAAGATATGTCCATCCTGTTGCTGTTACTCTTTCTCTTACTTCCCGTTTGTCCTCTGTCGGCACAGAAGGAGGTAAAGGTGCAGGGATGTACCGGAGTATGGGTGGTCAGTGACGATATCACTCCCCGTCAGGCCGAAGAAAGAGCATTGATGGAGGCCCGCAAAGAAGCACTACGCAAAGCAGGGGTCTTCGAAGAGGTCTTTTCTGCTTTCGGCCAGGTTTCCGAGAACGACAACAGCAATTTTTATGAAGTCTACTCACAGGTCAATGCCATCGCTATTGGAGGGATGATGAATGTGACGGATAAGAAAGTCCGTAACCTCTGGGACTCGCGTACAGAGACTCTCTCCAAAGAGGTGACTATCGCTGCGGTGGTAAAGATGAACGAGCAGACAGATCGTGAATTCGTCCTCGAACTCACCGGAGTGGGCAATACGTATAAGAACGGCGACGGGCTGAGTTTCAACATCCGTCCGCGCAACCGGGATGCCTATCTCACCATTTTCTGGTTTGATGAAGAAGGAGGGTCCGTTGTGTTCCCCAACGAACTGGAATCTTCCCGTTTGTTCCGGGCCGATCAGGAGTATACCTTTCCGGGCAACGGGTTGAAATACGAACTGTCCAAAGTGACAGGTAAGCCTTTCGAACGTATCAACCTGATGATGATCGCTACCCGGCAGAATATTCCTTATACAGATCAGAAAGTAACATTTGAGAGCGTATTGAAGTGGGTCTACAGCATTCCCGCTCACGAACGTGCCACTGTGTTACAGATGCTTCAGATCACAGAGTAAGAGAAGTAAATATGCCGTGAGGTTCTATCTTTCAATCTCAAAAATGATTCCTATGCGACAGCAGATCTTTATATGTTTTTGCCTGTTATGTGGCCTACTTTCCGCACAGACTTCCGAGGAGTTGCAGCGGGAGATGGATCAGATGCTTTCCGGTTTCCAACAGGATATGGACTCTTTCACAGAAGAGATCCGCGCCGACTTCAATGATTTTGTAGAAAAGCAGGACAAGGCTTTCAGTGACATGCTCGAACAACACTGGAAAGAGTTCAGTGTTTTTTCCGGTGAAATAAGGGCTACAGACCCGAAGCCCGTGACACCTCCGCAGGCCACTCCCGATCAGCAACTGCCTGCTACCACTGTGCCCGGAGTAGTGACTCCCGTAGTACCCGACCGGGCCACACCTTCCAACAATCCCCGTATTCCCCGCACACCGGGAACCTCCGCGGATACTCAGTCAGTCGTATTCTCTTTCTATGGCAGTACGCTGAATATACCCATCGACCGCAAGCTGGCACTTCCCTATCAGGGAGCCATGCAGGAGAGAGGAGTGGCCGAATACTGGCGTTCCAAAGCAGAGACCTCATACGATGCGCTGCTCGACGAACTGTTTGCCACCAAAGAGAAATACGGACTCAACGATTGGGGATTCTACCGCCTGGTGCAGCTACTATCCGCAGAATTGTATGGGCAGGATATATCCTCTGCCCGTCTGTTGACCTGGTTTCTGATGAACAAAGCCGGTTATAGCGCGCGTATGGCTTTCAGTAGCAGCAATGAACTGGTGATCCTGCTGTCGTTTGTTCAGAAGATCTACGAACATCCTTACATAGAGAAGAACGGTGTCCGTTATTATGCGCTGCAACCCATACCCGGAGGTATCCGTACGTATGAAGGGGAATTCTCCGAAGGCAATAAGAAAATAGATATGAACCTCTATGTTGCACTCAATTTTGCAGATGCACAGATCGGAGAGAGGCGGATCGATTTCTCTTTTGCAGGCAAAGAACACGAAGTCTCTCTGCACTACAACCAGGGAGTGATCGATTTCTACAACGATTATCCCGCCACGGATATGCAGGTATATTTCGATGCTTCTGTCTCTTCCGAACTCAAAACAGATCTGTACAACAGCTTTTTGCCCTTGCTCAATGCCTGTGCTACGGGTGAGGAAAAAGTACAGTTGCTGCTCGATTTCATCTATGCCGGATTTCCTTACATGACCGACGACGAACAGTTTGGCCGCGAACGCTACTTCTTTGTAGAAGAGTGTTTTGCCTATCCCTATACCGACTGTGAAGACCGTGCCGTCATGCTCAGCTACATGGTACATTCTCTTCTGGGGTATCCTACCATCGGATTGATGTACCCCGGACACGTGTCTACAGGCATTTGTATCGATGACTTCAAAAAAGAAGCCTATACATACAGCTATCAGGGACGCAACTATATCTCCTGCGATCCTACCTATGTCAATTCCATGGTAGGTATGGCCATGTCCCGTTATGCAACGATGAAGGCCGAGTTGATACCTGTCAGGAATGCAGATCTGGCTTTCGAACGCGAATGGTCTCTTTGGGAACTATTGCAGGCGAAAGGCATTTATCCGGGAGCCTCGCAAGACAATATGATCGTCACAGAGACAGGCAACTATTACCTGTGCGGCTACTTCAATCAGCCGGTGGTTTGTGGCGATACTACCTATACTCCCGCCTCCGGTGGCACGTCACCTTTCCTTGCCCGTGCAGATAAGTCCGGGACTTTCCAGTGGTTCCTGCCTCTGCGTGCCGGGGAAGACATCATGCAACTGGCTCTCTTTGCCCCGGGCAATCAACTCTTCCTCACCGGAACCGCACAAGCCGATATAGCTATGGGTGATTTTCAACTGCCCGCACAGGAAGCCTCACAGGTGTTTCTCGCTTCTGTGACTTCACAGGGAAAGGTGGCCTGGCTGAGCGGAGTCGAACCTCGGGATCGGGAGAGGAATGCCTACAGATATACCTTCGATCCCGCCGGGCAGGTAGTGAATGTCATGGAGTTTCCCGAAACAGGAGAGATGCCTGCTGTGATGTTGTCTTCGCAGGAAGACGGTCATCTGTTGCTGACCGGCATACTTCCCGGTGGCGACAACCTCGCTATGGCGCATGCCCATGTAACCCATGCCATGGAAGAAATGGCTGTTGCCGATATGCTGCATCAGCTCAACAACAATCTCATTTCCGATCGTACCAATCCTTCCATTGCCGGTGTTTTCGCATTTATCGAACTCATGAACAAGCCCGGGCGTAAGATCAGCGGGGCAGATGTGGTAGCAGCGTTTGACAAATACAATCCCTCCTTCAAACAGAGATGTCCCAATATCTATAAGAATATTGCTGCCATCTCCATCGTAGTCAACGAAAGTGGAGTGATGACCATCCAGACCTCCAACGGCAAATCGGTAAATTTCGATAAAGTAAGGGTGCAAAGTGGTAGCAAAGTGAGTCTGCGCACACAACCTTCCGGTGACATCAAAATAGATATCATAGACGGAGTGAAGGTAGGAGCAGCCGTGATCTGGTTCCGGCTCAACCATGTCGTCCTTTACAAGCAAAACGGCGACTTGTTGTTTGACTACGACAAGAATCATACCACCAAAACCTACAATCTGGGAAAAGATATCCTGAATTAAAAAATGAAGAGAATCTGAACGGTTTCTGAATAACTGTCAGGATTCTCTACGAATAAATGATTATAGATGTTATTTGCTTCTTATTTTGCCTGTTTCCCTTTTTTAGACGCAAAGTATTGCGTCTCTACACCATTTGTGTTTTCTCTTGAAAGTGATACACTTGTAGAGACGCAATACTTTGCGTCTCAGCATAACACTGCGTCTCAGCATAACACTGCGTCTCAGAAATAACAGCTATTAAAAAAGTAATAAAAATAAAACAAGATAGAAATATGTCTGGTAGAATTACATGGAAAAAAGTATTCCTTTGTATAGGAATAGGAGTGATGTCCACTTCACTTTTCGCACAGGTAGAAGAATTGAAAACGTACAAGGCAAAAAGGCAGATCACCTCTGTCGACAATGCGTCGTACCGGGTGTTGTATTACAACGGAAAAACGGTAAGTACCTACAACGACAACCCGATGTTTGCCATAGAAAAAATGAGAGGTTTCTCCGTGATCCCTTCCGGAGCTACAGTAGCAGTTGTTGACAAAAAGGGACGTCTAATGATCTATTCCTGTAACGAGTACAACAAGGTACTCCAGAAGATCAAGAACAAGCGCAAAGGCGTGAAAGGAAAATGGGAAGTAAACGCTTTGTGTTACGGGGAAGATGCCCGCAACCTGGTGGTAGGAACTTCCATGTCCGAGATACTGGTCTATGATCCGCGAGACTACTCTCTGAAGTTTGTTCTGGAAAGCCAGTCGCCTGTCCAATTCCTGAGAATGAGTCCAGACAACTATTTTATTGCCGCCGTTCGCGACAATGAAATTGATATCTGGAACTTCGATGCGCGCAGCATGCGTAAGCAACTTTCTGTCGATGGAATGGTCTCTTATGTAGCCTTCTCCAACGACGGATCCATGATGGCGTCTGTAGACGACAAGAATGAGATCATCCTCTGGAATACCGTCACCTGGGAACCTGTATATACATACGCTCCGGAGGCACCGGTGAGCCTGTCCAGCTTCAATCTCGATGACAAGTACCTCGCGTTTCTCCAGGGAGGAGACTCCATCATGGTACTCAACCTTCGCACCAAAGAGATCGCCCAGGCCATTCCCGGCAATTCCGGTGCGCTCACCTGCGCATTTATGAGATCTACCACCGGACAGGAACAGCACATGCTCACCAACCGCTCCAATGCCGTTGTATACTGGAATGCCAACGGGCTGAATCCGTTCTACGGAAAACTGCTCAATCAGGAGGTAGACCAGCAGATGAACGAGTGGGTAAAGATGATGCAGGGCGAATCGCTCGAAGAATACCAACTGCGTGTAAACGACGAGACACGTGCCCGTCAGCAGGAACTGTTTTCCATAGAAGCGGCTACCCGCCTGGCCGGAGACCGTATTGCCATTGACAATCCGTTTACCCGTGACTACAGCATAGCTACCGGTCTGCTCGCCATCGGATTTGAGAATATGCCCGACATCGAGATACCGATAGCAGGGGATGAGGTAGGAGACTTCAGCGATGCCTCCAATCTCTCTTTCTCCAACGCACAGTATGTGCTCAACGACAGGGATGAGTTTGAGATCGCATACGTGGAGGTGTTGAATGAAGTATCTGGTAAGGTCTATATCTACGACAACATCGGCCGCATGAAACTCACTGCCATGGATGTGGATGATAACTTCATCCCGCTGGATATCATGCAGCAGGTGAGCCAGGAAGGAATGAAACTCGAAGACCTCAAACAGGAAGTACTCGAAGAAAATAAACAGGACAAGCTGATCACCGACAATACCCAGATCACCGTAAATACAGAGGTCGTTGCCGGTGTGGATGCCGAAGGAAACCGTATTCTCAACTACAAGATCGGTTATCAGTACGAAGTAGTCAACCGTGCATTCTCTGCCAAGGAAGACTTCCCCTCCGGTGGCTACGACATAGAGAAATCAAACGCCGCCATGTCCATGATGCGTATCATCCAGCAATCGTTCGAAGAAGGAGACTTTGCCAAGTACCTCAGCGAAGGCAAACGGGTGAAAGTAAAGATCACCGGTTCGGCCGATGCCAGCCCGATCCGCGGACGCATAGCCTACGACGGACGCTACGGCGATTTTGTCAACGAACCCTATTACAACGACGGTACGTTGGACAACCTGACCATCACCAGGGCCAGCGGCATCACCCAGAATCAGCAACTCGCTTTCCTGCGTGCGGCAGGCGTGCAACACATGATCGAGAACAATGTATCCACACTCAAAGATACCCGCAACGAATACGACTATTACGTGGAGGTAGCTACGGAAAGAGGAGGCGAATACCGCAAGATCAATGTGGAGTTCACCATTCTGGACGCGTTCTGATTTACGATTGAAATGACATCGGACATGAGTATCATTGAGATAATAGATTGAATACTATTTTTTAGACATAAGAACAAAAGAACATATAAGTCTTTTATAAA
>DALZBD010000007.1:0-24065 GCA_031977515.1 Bacteroides sp.
GTTGCGTTGGATATTGCGGTAGGGCATGCACCCGATCAACCCGAACCACCTGTAGAAAGTAGAGTAGAATACAACTGTATATATAACACTTCTTCCTCCACTCATGCAGTGGTATATCTGCGGGATGCCCGTAGCGATGTTCTTTTCCGGAGCAATGGCTACAATCGGGGAGACTTTCCGAAGTGCGGAAAAAGCATTAAAGATGGATTTTCGAAAATAGTTTTACCTTCCCGTAAGCAGGCAGGTGACCTCCCCGGATTGGATCTGTCAGGGATGGACGATGAATTGTTTTCTTTTCTTCAGTCTCGTCGTGTTCTGGCAAAGAACAGGAAGAAGAGTGCGGAAAACCAATCGTTTACGGCTGCTGACTGCGGTGTATCCCGGAAGAAAGAATGGCAGATTCCCGGTCCGCATACTGCCGGGGTGAGTTGGGCGACGAAGGATATGCCCTGATCTTTAAAGTTTCTACTTATCAGCCCCGTAGGGGTGACATGTTTGTAGCCCCGTGCGGAAGCGCGGGGTTTAAAATAATGCAAATGAATTGCGCCCCGTAGGGGTGCTATGTCCATACAATGTTGCCTTTTTAATGAAGGCATATGTTTTTGACGGGGCATAACAAATGGGAATATTTTATCCCAAAAATAAATCATTCAGAACATAGCACCCCTACGGGGCGCATCTGTTTATCTCTCATATGCTTTCCCCGCGCTTCCGCACGGGGCTACAAACATACAACCCCTACGGGGCTGATAAGTTTTGCCCTACCGGAACCTGATCGAAGGTCAGGGCCGGCAGTCCGTTCGTGTTGATGATCCACGGACCATCGTAGCGTACCAATTCCCCTTTCTTATCCTGGACAAATCCATTAGGTCCGTAGGTCAGTTTCCGTACCGATCCTGCCTCTTTCAGTTTCAGAAATACCTGACAGGGATGCTGAGAGTTCGTATATACCTCCGTACATTCTATATATTCTCTCTTCTCATTCAGGAAGAGCACATTTAGTGCCTCTCTGCTGATCGCTGCCGGCCATTGTACAGGCTGGTCAAAAAGCAGGCAGATCGTGTTTCGGTTTGTATCTGTATAATTGATTTCTACAATATCCGGTGAAGTCAGGTATTCTCCCGGAGTGTCGTAAAAGTCACGGGCAATCAACCTGTAAAAGCGTGACCAGAGTGTATCGTGAGCCTCGCGTGTATAGTGGCAATCGTCTGGTCTGACAGGTAGCCCGACATTGGCGATCAGGTGGATATCCCGATAGTTGCGACCGATGCGGCGTTGTGCTTCCCGGAGCTCCGCTCCATGTTCATTATCCCCACATCCCGTATTGATCTGTGCCATATATATTTTCTCTAAACGAGGATAATCCCTTTTCCATCCTTCATACAACTGCGCAAAATGCTCTTCGTACAGGTCATATCCTTTTTTCTGATTCGATTCGCCCTGTAACCAGATCAGTGCCCGCACCGCTTCCTGCAGGCCCGCCTGCTTCACGCGGTAAAGACCACTGCCGTAGATCGTAGTCAGATCCATCGCCTCTTCTCCGGCAGGCAGATTCTCTTCGATACGTGTACCCCCTACACCCATATTAATAATAGCCGTAGGGATTTGTTGCTCCTCCCATACCAACCGGTGCAATACATGTGCCGAATAGCCATTGAAGAAAGGCTTGCCATACGAACACCCCTGTGAGTTGGCCACTCCCCAGAGTGTATCCTGCGGCAGATACGTCTCTTTCTTGCGTGTAGTGCCCAGTGTGCGGAAAAACGGGTTGATCTCTCCTTTGGACACGGAATTGCCCGAAGCCACAGAGTTCGATTGTCCGGCGATCAGGAACACATCCCCTGCCACCACATTGCCGGCCAACAGGTGTGCTGTGGAATCCGGATGTAGCTGGTAAGAAAAGGTATAACTGGCAGGTTCGGCCTTGATGGGGATCAGGATAGTAAAACGCTTTTTGCCGCCCTGCCGACGGATCTCTGCCGGATAAGTAGCCATACGTTCACCTTCCCGGTCTACATGGATATATACTTTTTTGTGTTTTCCCGAGAGCATCTCTCCCGCTATATGTACCTGTCCGTATCCCTCCGGGTCACGTGGATAGAGCTGGAAATCTACCGGGCGTTGATGAAAACGTACTTCCTGTGCCTGTACAGAAAGAGACAAAACGAAAAGCAGAAGAATATATGTGTGTTTCATAAGATTGCCTGTCATACATGTAGGTATATAAAAACTGCCCTCCCCTGCAGAGAGGAAGGCAGCCATTGATTCATGCATAGAATATCACGAGAAAAGAGAACCGCCATTGATATCAATGTT
Source organism: Bacteroides sp. (assembly GCA_031977515.1). Classification (GTDB taxonomy): domain Bacteria; phylum Bacteroidota; class Bacteroidia; order Bacteroidales; family Bacteroidaceae; genus Bacteroides. Next base: position 2,317 of record DALZBD010000007.1, read on the forward strand.
GGTTCCTGTGACGTAAGACGATTCGTCAGAGGCCAGGTAGCATACCAGATCGGCTACTTCACGGGCTTCTCCTTCGCGACGCAGGGGGTACATACCTTTCATACGTTCGCGGTTTTCCGGCGTATTGAAACGATCGTGGAAAGAAGTCGCGATCGTACCCGGAGCCAGTGAATTCACACGGATACCTTTCGGACCCAGTTCTTTCGCCATCGAACGTGTATACGTCATCACCGCCCCTTTGGCAGTAGCATACATCGAAGCACCCGGACCTCCGCCATCACGTGCCGCCTGAGAAGAGAAGTTCACGATTGCACCTCCTTCGCCCATGTAAGGCACAGCCTCCCGGGTACACAGGAATACACTGCGCATGTTCACATCCATCAGGAAGTCGTACCATGCCTCGTCCTGTTCGGTCACCAGTTTGCGGCCTACGATACCACCTACTACATTCACCAGTGTATCGATACGCTCTCCGAACGCTTCCACAGCACCGTCGAACAACCTCTTTACATCCGCCGCTTTGGTCATGTCACCCTGTACGATGATCCCGTCCGATCCCGCTTCCTGGATCAGCTTCAACGTCTCCTCCGCATCCTCCGGATTATCGAAATAGTTCACTACTACTTTTGCACCTTCCTGTGCAAGTTTTACAGAGATAGCACGGCCCAGATCGCGGGCACCGCCGGTCACGACGGCTATTTTACCTTGTAATTTCATGTGTTATAATTCAAAAAATATAATTGATTCCCAAGCCTGTTTCCCTCTCCCACACCTCATCTCTCGAAACGAAGTATGGAAAATGAAGCCAGACACTTATTTGATTTGTTCTATTTTCCCTACGGTCAGCAGGATCGATCCCAGTGAAAGCGGTACCAGTCCCGCCAGCAATGCAAACAACACTACCCAACTGGTAATGTACTGTGCAAAGAGTATAGCCAGGATCGTACCCAGTACGGCAGCCGCTCCACCCAGTCCGGCCAGCGAACCTACCGATTTGCCCGAATGCAGGTCACTTGGAATGGTCTGTATGTTGGTCATCATAAACTGGAATCCACCCAGAACGAAGGCCATAAACACCACCGCCATCAGCACTGTAGAAGAGAATACCGCTGCAATGATAGAAGGGATAATGATCACACTTCCCAGGATCATCGCTGTCTTGCGGGCATAGTCTACCGTCTTTCCCCGCCGGATCAGGTATCCCGAAAACCAACCTCCAGCGATGCTTCCTATCATTGCTCCCACATAGGGTACCCATGCCGAGAAAGCCACCTCTTTGATGTTGAGGTTGAATACGTCCGACAGATATAGGGGCAGGTAGGTCACGAACATCCACCAGATCGGATCGATAAAGAATCGTCCGAGGATCACCGACCAGTTCTTGCGGTTGGCAAGCAGTTCTCCCCAGGATTTACCCCGATCGTTGGTCATCTTTATCTCCGGTTGCCCGTTGAGGATATACGATCTCTCCTCTTCCGTGATCCACGGATGCTCTTTCGGTCCTTTCTTGTTGAGGATCAGCCACGGGATCAGCCACAGCAGACCCAACCCACCGACTACCACAAAAGTGATTTTCCATCCCAGGGCAATGTAAAGCATCAGGATGATGATCGGTGCGAAGATAGATCCCAGCGAAGCAGCTGCTCCAAAGAGACCCTGTGCCAGGGCACGTTCTTTCTGCGGAAACCATTCGGCATTGCTCTTGGTAGTACCCGGCCACGGACCAGCCTCTCCCAGTCCGAGCATCATGCGGAATCCCGTCAGCGATACCAGTCCGCGTGACAACGAAGTCAGCGCGTCGGCCGTACCCCATAGAAGTACCGATACGAGGAAGCCCTTGCGGGTACCGATCTTGTCGTACATCTTACCGGAAACCAGCTGGCTGATGCCATAAGCGATCATAAAAAAGATCGTGATCGTTCCCAGCATATCCTTTGCCTGTTTCGCAGCCTCTTCCGCAGGAAGGTCGGCGCTGATCAGTCCCAGGTCGTAGGCAATACCCTCTTTGTTGATGATCAGGGTGGATCCCTCTTTTTCCTTGATAGTAATACGCGATGCTTCGATCTCCCTTTCCGTGCCGGCACTGTTGCGTAGCTGATAGATTCCGGCATCAGGAAGATACACCGCCTGATTGCCTTTCCGGTCTGGCCGGAAGTCTTCCGTGAGTGTGTACTCGATGTTGGTCACCCACATGTAGTTGAGCGTACCGCGGTCGAGATAATTGATGATGGTGATCAGCATGATCAGTCCGATGATCCACCACCTGAGTCCTTTGATCTTCATACCTCTGTGTTATTTTAAGAAGTCCGCGCGCATCGGGCTGAATGTATCGATCAGTACGCCCGGCTCCAGGCAGGTGCATCCGTGAAGTGCATCCGGAGCGATATAAATGCCATCGCCAGCCCGCAACACTTTGGTTTCTCCTTCGGTATGAAACTCAAATACGCCACTTACAATGAAAGTCGTCTGCGAGTGATAGTGCTCGTGCGCGGTGCCCACCGCACCTTTTTCGAATTTCACCTTCACCAGCATCAGCTGACCGTCATAACCCATGATCTGTCTTTCGATTCCTTCTCCGACCTTTTCCCAGGTCATTTCACTTTCGATCTGAAAGTTTGCACTACGTGTTTTCATCTGGTTCTTACTTGTTTATTGGATGAGTAATTTTGTTTTGAATTTTTGCTTTTCTGTATTTGATACGGATTGTTTGATTAAAGAAAGCATCCACTTGTAGAGACGCAATACCTTGCGTCTCCCGCATACAATGTTTCTCCTATCCTCATGTCTTCCATTGTTTGGTTTGTTGCTTCTCCCTGTTGTTTCTGAGACGCAAAGTATTGCGTCTCTACAAGTGTATCAAAACACAATCCATTTTTTTATTGGATATCGCATATACCTTTCCAGGTATGTCCCTCTACAGTATGCATCGCTTTCGGATCATTGTTGCTGTTGCTCAGGTAGATGCGCAGCGATTTTCCATTTTTAGTACCGATCTCTACCACCGTGTAGGCCTCCGTATCCGTTAGCAGGCGCATAGATTCTATCGAAGCATAGGGGTCCAGTGTATACTCCATGCGCGGATTGTAGTCGCCATGTATCTCTATCGCATTGACAAACGTGTGACTGGTAGCCTCTCTTTGGCGCAGCATCACGCTCGGCTCGTTGCGCAGGTTAAAGTCCGGATCCGTTCCCCCGATGCGATTCAGGTAAACCTCCGTCTCCTCGTTGGCCAGCGAAGAGATGGTATAGAACCGGTTGCCGTTGAGGAAAGTGGTAGACACCAGGTCGCTTTTCGGTTTTGCTGTTGCCTCCACCCACAGATGCTGGTAGCCATTCTTCTCTCCGAGTAAAGAACGTTGCGTGGTGAAAGCCTCATACGCATAGCTGGTGCGCATCAGGTGTCCGAGGTAATAAAAAGGCAGGTCGTACTGATGCGTATCTGCCGATACGGTCCGGAAAATATCTATCGTCAGCGGACGGCTGAAAGAGGAATGATTGACCAGGAATACCGTACGATGCATCTGCACACCCGGCACTGCATTCTCTTCCCTGGCACTCACCATCTTCACCTGATCCGTATTCACAAACCCGTAGAAATCCGGTGCATGTTTCGAAGAAACCTTCATGTCAGATTTGAAATGACTCTTTCCGTCTACCGCCAATGTATTGTGACTGATGGTATGCTTGCAGAAACTATCGTTCTCACGCAGGTAATGACCTCCGTTTTTCGGTTCTATGTTCAGGAAGCGTGCCGCACCGTAGTCCTGCAGGATCTCCCGGTCGTTGTCGTAGTAGCTGATGGACAGCTTATCAAAATGTCCGTGTCCCATACCGTGAGAGGTATACTTCATCACTACAGCCACTTCGTCTTTTCCTTTGCCGTTGCGCAATACACCGATCCCGCCGTGGTTGCCGTCGGGGCCGTCACGTACGATCAATGTCCGGTGTACAAAAGGCTCTGCCAGACCAATATCCTGAGCCACTTTCAATCCCGCTTCGCTGATCACCACACTACCTTGTTCTCTGGCAATACTCAACAACTGTTTGTTGCCCGTCATCGCGTAGGCAATATCCACACCCCAGGCCAGTTCATTCGTATGCCAGGTCTTGTCAAGCGCATCGTTCAGGTGGAAAAACTGTCCGTTGCTCTCTGTCAGTTGCAACAACGTAGTCACCGCTTTGAGCAGTACACCGTCTTTGAATTCGAAGATCTTTCGCTCAGGCTCGTTGTTTTCCACAGCCTGTGCAAAGACCAGGAAAGGTTGCAACGAATACCGCTGGTAATAAGGTCCTTCTTCGAAATAGCCATCCGGTGAAAACAACATTTCCACTTGTTTCATGAAACCACCTTTCCCACTTTTATCCGGTCCATACAGCGATTGTTCCACCAGATCTTTGTCTCCCATTACATACGAGATCATCCCTACGGCAGCTACTGCCCACGTACCGTGGTTGTGTATGCGTTCGAATGTTCTTTTATTCTCTTCGGTGAAGAATTTTATCATGGGACGGAACAAGCCCGCTTCTATTTTTTCGCGTTCCTTCTTTGTCAGGTAGTTATAGACACAATCATATCCCTGCGATACATTCACCAGCCATACACTTTCGTTGAGTCCCTGCCAGAAGAGGCGACCCCGGTAGTTGGATTTCTGTACCGGATGCAGAGGCAGAGTGGGGTAGAGTTCCGCGTAGGCCAGCAACATCTTCTTCACATATTCCGCATACTTGATGTCTCCTTTCAGCTGGTAGAGTACCCCCGCCTGATAGATAGAAGTGTAGTTACGTTTGTGTTGCTCGTGTGTATAGCCCCCTCCCGCATCTTTCGGCATAGGCAGGTCGATGGGTTGGTCGATGATACGATCCATCTTGCGCTGCATCTCTTTCACCGTTTCGTCGAACAAACCGATGCTTCCCAGTTGGGGACGAATCTGTTCCACGGCAGATTTTGTCAGGATCAGACACGGATGTTCCGGCTGTTGAGCACACAGGCTCAGCGCAAAAGTCAGAAGAAGGGTAAAAACAGTGGATCTCATTCCTTTCATGTGATTGATGGTTTCTATTGTGTGTTTATTTTTTATCTTAATTGGTCAGCCAAAAATACAGTTTAATTTTGATTCACCCAAATAAATCCAAAGAATATTGCCGGGAAATACAGGAAAAAACTCAGCTCTCCGGTGTGCCTGTTACCGGGATCGGGAACTGATTTGCCAGAAATGATTTTTGTTTACTTAAAAGGTTAATTTATAATCTATTATTGATATATAAATTATGTACGTGTACCTTATTATATGCAAGCTGTACTTCTTTTATATCCCCATAGATAAAACTTTCTTTATGTGTTAAAAGCCGATTTTTTCCGTAGAAATAGTTTGATTATATAATAAAATATATCTATTTTTGGCAGACCAATTTGAAAGAACCACGCAAACACTTCCTTCGGATTGTACGAGCGACGAGAACGAATCAAATACAATAGTTTTTTTAATTAAATGTCTAATCTATGGAAGAGAAAAAGAAATTCCTGGCCATTCCACACAAATGGCAACTTCTCATTCTGATTTTATTGTGCTGCCATTCGGGGAGGCTGATGGCACAATCGCGTACAATTACCGGACAGGTAGTGGATAGCGACAACTTACCTATGATCGGCGTATCTGTTTCCATGAAGGGTACTACGGAAGGTACAATCACCGACTTCGATGGCAATTATTCCATTCAGGTTTCCGGCCCGGAAAGTGTATTGCTGTTTTCTTTTATCGGCTACACTCCTCAGGAGATCAAAGCCGGGAATCAATCCGTCATTTCTGTTGTACTGGCAGAAGATATCCGGTTGCTCGACGAAGTAGTAGTCGTAGGATACGGGGTTCAGAAAAAATCTCACCTGACCGGTTCCGTATCCAAAGTAAAAACAGACGAACTGGCAGATATACCGGTTTCCCGTCTCGATCAGGCACTTCAGGGTAAGATAGCCGGGGTACAGATCACCAATACCACTACCGAGGCAGGGGTTGCTCCGCAGATCCGCGTACGCGGTATGGGTTCTATCAGTGCCAGTGGCGATCCGCTGGTAGTCGTGGATGGCTTTCCTGTAGCCGATGGGCTGGGTTTTGTAGACATGAGCGATGTCGAATCCATTGAAGTACTGAAAGATGCCGCTTCTTCGGCAATCTACGGTTCGCGGGGTGCCAACGGGGTGATCCTTATCACCACCAAACAGGGAGAGATCAAAAAACCGAAGTATACATTCAAAGCCAGTTGGGGGATCAGAGATGCCTATAAACTGCATCCGATCCTGACTGCCAAAGAATACATTGCTATGCGGGAGAGCGATCTGGCACTCAACGGTCAGACCCTTTCGGCCAACGAAGAGGCCTGGAAATATATTGATAACGAGACCGACTGGCAGAAGGAAGGTATCCGTACAGCCCATATTCAGAACTATCAGTTCAGTGTGTCCGGGGGGACCAAAGAGGTGAAATACTTCCTGTCGACCAATTATACAAGCGACGAGGGTATCATGCATCACAATTCCTACGACCGTTTCGGAGTTCGTGCCAAGATCGATGCCGAACTGAGCAAAAGAGTATCGGTAGGTATCAACATCAACCCTACCTACTCCAAAAGGGAAAGACCTTCTACCAACTTCATCGATTTCTACCGTACTCCCTCCTGGATGCCGGTACGACATACGGAGGAGACAGCTGCGCTCACCGGGTATCAGGTAGGAGAATATGCACACGGCGGACACTTCAACAATACGGTATATACCCGGGAAGATGGCTCTACTTTCACGGCCAGCCCCTGGAGTACTTCCAACCACAATCCCCGTTCGCTGCTCGACAACGACAACCGGTTCCAGACCGATTATCGTCTGCAAACCTCTTCCTATGTGACTGTGAAGCTGGCCAAAGGACTGGAATTCAAAACCTCCAACGGCTTCTATTACTCGTACATGAACTACGAACAGTATGTCAACCGGGATACCAAGAAAGACGGTGATACCAATCAGGGTACCTACCGCAATCGTCTGTTCGTCGACCTGTTGTCCGAAAATACCATCAATTATCAGACCACTTTCAACAAAAAGCATGATCTTTCGATGCTTGCCGGGTTCACTGCCGGAAGATCCCATACCCGCACAGCAGGTATCGTGGGAACAGATTTCCCTACCGATTATGTACATACCCTGAATGCGGCTACGGCACTGAGCCTCGGTGATACCTATACACTGAAAGAAGAGGAGGCGTTGCTGTCTGTACTGGGACGTATCAACTATGCGTATGCAGACAAATACCTCGTTTCTGCCAGTTTGCGTACCGACGGGAGTTCCAAGTTCGGCCCCGACAACCGCTGGGGATGGTTTCCTTCCGTTTCTCTCGGATGGAGAATCTCCGAAGAGCCTTTTATGAAAGATGTCTTGTGGGTAGATCAGCTCAAGCTGCGTGGCAGCTGGGGGTTGACGGGTAACAACGATATCGAAAACTATGCGCACATCAACAAACTTCTCTCTGCCAACTACTCGTTCGGTGCCGGTACAGGAACTGTCACTCCGGGATTGGGAAATACCACTTCCGTACTGGCCAACCGTGCCATCGGATGGGAGCAGTCGAGTGAGTTCAACCTCGGAGTAGATCTCTCGGTACTCAACAACCGCATCAATCTGTCTGCCGAGTACTATTATTCGGAAACAGTGGAAATGTTGTTCAAACAATCGGCTCTCGGCTTTACCGGCTACAACGAATACTGGAACAACATCGGTAAGGTACGCAACAAAGGTCTTGAATTCGAACTTTCTACGCACAACATCCGTACAAAGAACTTCGAATGGACCACTTCGTTCAACCTGGCTACCAACAGCAACAAACTGCTCGACCTTGGTGGTGACGAACGTCAGATCAACAACGGAGAACGCAACGAGAAATACCTTTCTCAGGTGGGCAAACCGGCCATTCAGTTCTACGGTTTCAAGACCATCGGTATCTGGAACAGTGTGGAAGAGATCGAAAAAAATGCCAGCCATGCCGATGACAAACCGGGTGGTCTGCGCGTAATGGATGTGGATAAGAACGGTGTGATCGACGACGACGACCGTGTGGCACTGGGTACGCCGTTTCCCGACTTTACCTGGGGGATGACCAACACCTTCCGTTACCGCAACTTCGACCTGACTGTCATGGTGCAGGGAGTACAGGGAGTAGATGTACTCAACGGAGACGGATACTACAACGAGACTAAGAAGTACAACAAGAACTACGTGATGAACCGCTGGATCAACGCGGAGAATCCGGGTGATGGAAAGACTCCTTACCAGACAGTGGGTATGAAATGGGAACTGACCGACTACCTGATCGAAGATGGTTCTTACTGGTCGGTGCGTGACATCGTATTGGGCTATACACTTCCCAAAAAGATGAGCCGCAAGATCGGACTCAACGGATTGCGTGTGTACGGATCGGCTCAGAATCTGTATGTACACATGGCTAAAGGCTATCGTGGTGTGAATCCGGAAGCACGGATCACCAGCAACGAATATGCTTCTCCTCTGATCGATGGCTACCAGCGTGGCGGATTTCCCATGCAGCGTACCTTTATGTTTGGGATAGATATTAATTTTTAATCGACAGACCTCATATAGGTTCTCATACGGAGCAGGCTCTCGGGCAACGGATGCCAGCCGGAAGACTTCGTAGGAACTGAGCGTTGAAAAACAAATAAAGTACATTATGAAAAATAGATTGAAATACATTCCTCTGTTGGGTACGCTCCTGTTGACTGGCTGCCTGGATCTGCAACCCAGGTCGGAGATCGGTGAAGGGGATTTCTATAAAAACGATGCCGAAGTGAATGTGGGTGTGGTATCCTGCTACAACGGATTGCATGCCGGACTGGACAACGAGTGGAAACTGACCGATTTGCGTACGGATGTATCGCGGGTACGTAGTCGCTCGTCGGGTACAGCAGTAAACAAAGATCTGATGTCGCTCGATGAATCTACCCTGTATGCCAGTCATGTAGAGGTAGAGACTTACTGGAACAATGTCTATCACAACATTGCCCGTTGCAACACCATCCTGCGTGAATCTACGCTGGAGGTAGTTGTCAATGATGCGGCACGCAAACAATATCAGGGAGAAGCACTGTTTATCCGTTCGTATCACTACTTCAACCTGGTGCGTCTTTTCGGACCGGTGTTCCTGGTGACCGAACGTATCAGTGCGCAGGAAGCACGGCAGTACGACCGTAGCTCAGTGGAGGATGTCTATGCACAGATCATCTCCGACCTGCGCCAGATCGTGGATGAAGATCTGCTTCCGGATGTCTATCCTACCGAAGCCGGACGCGTGACTTCCTGGGCTGCAAAAACACTGCTGGCCAAAGTATACCTGACACGTGGCGAACTGGCTGAAGCGAAGAAATTGCTGGAAAGTGTGAAAGGCAGTTCTCACGACCTGGTACCTGACTATGCCGATATTTTCAGTACGGAAAACGAGATGAACGAAGAGATCATCTTTGCCGTAAGATACAAATCGGGCAATGTGGGATTGGGAAATCCGTTTGGCAACTATTTCGCAGCACTCAACAGTGGTTCCATCCTTATCAATTCCGATGGATTGGGACAGAACTACCCGACTGTAACACTGATGAAGGCATACGAGGCCAACGGTACCGATGCCCGTAAAGCGGCTACCGTAGAGGAAGGATACGACGATCCGGTGAAGGGATATGTGGAAGACTATTACGTGACGAAGTACCTGGCACCTGTTTCTGTGAAAAACGACGGGGAGAAAGACTTTCCTGTGTTACGTTATGCGGATGTATTGCTAATGCTGGCAGAAATAGAGAATGAGCAGGGCAACCTGTCTGCTGCGTTGGGATATCTCAATCAGGTGCGCAGACGTGCGGGAGTAGAAGAACTGAGCCTGGCCGATGTGGGGAACAAACATGCCCTGTTCCTGGCATTGGAGAACGAACGCTTCGTGGAGTTTGCTTATGAAAATCAGCGTTTCTTCGACCTGGTACGTACCGGACGTTATATCGACGTCATGGACAATCACTACCTGACCGAGATGTTGCAATATACCGAAAAGCTGTACTACGTAGATGGTACCATCGGACAGGTGACCAAGCCGTTGGAAGAGTGGCAGATCCTGTTGCCTATCCCCACTTCCGAGAGAGATATCAACCCCCATATTACCCAAAACCCGGGTTATTAATGAAAAAAGCTACTTTAATCAGTTTGTTCCTCACGGTGTGTACCGGCATTTTTGCCGGTATACTACCTGTGAGCGATCTGAAGGAATTCAACGCGGCAGTAAAGCAGGCGGTGCCCGGAGATACCATCGTGCTTGCCAATGGGGTATGGAAAGATGTGAAACTGGTCTTCAAAGGAGAGGGTACGCAAGCGCAGCCCATTGTGCTGAAAGCGGAAACACCCGGACTTTGCACCATTGAAGGACAATCCAACCTGCGCCTGTCGGGCAACTACTTAGTGGTAGAAGGGCTGGTATTTGTCAACGGCCATACGCCCACCAGCTGCGTGGTAGAGTTCAAAACCTCTGCAACGGATGCGGCCCGCTACTCTGTGATGCGTCACTGTGTGATCGACAGTTATAACAATCCGGAGAAAATGAAGTCGGACAATTGGGTGAATCTGTGCGGACAATACAATACGGTAGAGTATTGCTACTTCGGTGGTAAGAAGAATCTGGGCACTACGTTTATCGTTTCGCCCAACGGCCAGGGACATACGGAGAATTATCACCGTATCCGGCGCAACCACTTCGGGCCTCGTCCCAAATTGGGTTCCAACGGTGGGGAGACCATGCGCATCGGTACCAGTACATATTCCATGGAGAATTCCAACACCATTGTGGAAGACAATTTCTTTGAACATTGCAACGGTGAAGTGGAGATCATCTCCGTGAAATCCTGCGAAAACCGAATCATCGGCAATACATTCTGGGAATGTGAAGGAAGCCTGGTATTGCGTCACGGAAACCGTAATGAGGTAGCGGGCAACTATTTCCTGGGCAACGGTAAGAAGTTTACCGGAGGAATACGTGTGATCAACGAAGGACATAAAGTTTACAACAATTACATGTATGGACTCACTGGTATCGACTTCCGTGCACCGCTGGTAATTATGAACGGCGTACCCGACTCACCGATCAACCGTTACCATCAGGTGAAAGACGTGGATATCGCTTTCAATACGTTTGTCGATTGCGCACTTCCCTGGCAACTGTGTGTAGGGAGCGACGAAGAGCGTACCGCCCGTCCGCAGAATGTACGCATCGCCAACAACATAGTCTATTCTCCCGGAGAAGACGAACTGATCCGTGCATTTGACAACACAGATGGTTTCCTTTTCGAAGGCAATGTAATGCAGAGTGCACATGGGGTAGAGGCAGGTAAGGGCTTTCTCTCCGTAGAAGTTCAATTGAGACGCGGTGCCCAGGGCATGGTATTGCCTTTGGTACGTGAGGCGGCTATCGGGTCGTTTGACTATGTGGATACGGATATTGCCGGACGTGTGCGCTCTGTTGCCTCCAAAGCCATCGGTGCGTTTGATCTGACGGGTGCGGCAGATACTCCGCGTGAGATTGCCGGAAAATCCATTTGCGGTCCTGATTTCCAATGGACTGCCCCGGACCATCCGCAGAATGCTTCTCAGCTGCACCGGGTCTCTGCCGAAAAAGACGCGTTGCTGAGGGCCATCCGCCAATCTGTTCCCGGTGATATCATCGAATTGCAGGAGGAGGGTGTATATGCCAACAGCCGCAAGATCGTGATCCCTCATTCGCTGACCATACGGGCCAGAGAGGGGCTGGCCAGCCGTCCGGTGATCCGCATGGAAGAGGTAACTGCCAATACCGTGGTGATGTTCGATCTCACTGCGGGCAGTACACTCCGTCTGCAAGGCATCGAACTCGATGGCTACGGCCGTTCGACAAAACCGGCGAAGTATGCCTTCACTACCCAAAAGGAAAACAACCTGGATCATTACAATCTTTTCATCGAAGATTGCGACATCCACAGTTTCCAGGTAGAGGCGGGAGGAGCCATCCTGAAAGCGTATCAGACCTCCTTTATAGATACACTCTCTATCCGCAACTCTATCCTTCGGGATTCGTTCCGCGGACTGAGCCTGTCCGACGAAAAGGAAGACAAGGGTATATACAACGCCGAGCATATCTTTCTGGAGAATACCGTATTCAGCCGCATCACCCAGTGGGCGATCGACTTCTACCGCGGAGGTAACGACGAGTCTACCCTCGGAGGATTCCTGACCATCGATCACTGTGTCTTCGATGAGGTGAATGATAAAGCCAATCAGTACATCATCAAACAGACGGGATTGGTACATTGCGACATCCGCAATACGATCTTCTGTCAGTCTCCCGATGCCAAAGGACCGATACTGCTTTCGGGGCTTCATCACCGGATGAACAACTGTTGCATCTACAAAGCCGGAAAACCGGGTGTGCGCAACCGCGCGCAGACAGATACATTGATCTACGATGATCCCCGTTTCCAGAAAAAGACCCATTATCAACTTTCCGATAGATCTCCACTGACAGGTAGGGCTACCGACGGCGGAAACATCGGTTTACTAATGAACCCATAATATGAAAACAATGACACACATACTCAGACGGATCATATTGCCGTTGTTGCTACTTACCTTGCTGGCAGCCTGTAGCGAAGATCCCAAATTTGATAAATCAGAAAGACAAGCACCTCTGATCACCTCCTTTTCACCTGCCGAAGGGAAAATAGGAACAGAAATTACCATCGAAGGAGAACACCTCGAATATGTAGATACTGTATATATCGGTGGTGGACTGGCTACACTGAAATACCGCATCAGCCCCACAGAACTCGTAGTGAAAGTAAATGCTGTATCCAAAACCGGTGCGATCACCGTGCAAAACAATGTCGGTCGTGCAGAGAGCGAAAGTAACTTCACTGTTGCGTATGCCGTACCTACCATCAGCAATCTTCCCGCTACAGGTAAAGTAAATGACCAGATCCTGATCCAAGGAACCAATATGGAAGTTGTAAGCAAAGTGCTGTTTGGTACAGAAGAAGCAACTGTTATCTATCAGACAGAGAAAGAAATGGTAGTAACTGTTCCTTACGTAGAAGAAAATGAGGTGACTGTATACCTGGTATATCAGTCGGCAAGCGGAGAAGCACAGGCTGCCTCTTCCACCAAATTTAGCCTCAACAAACCACAACCGGTAGTAACCGAATATCCACTGTCTGCAGAATCCCCTGCCACCATAGAGATCACTGGAGAAAATCTGTCCCTTATCGATCAGGTATTGTTCGGTACGGTTGCTGGTACGATCATGCCGGAAAGTACAGATGCCAAGTTGATCGTGACTACTCCACAGATAGAGGAAACTGCGACAGTAGCATTGACACTGGAGTATTACGGTGGTACGAAAATGGTGCTCACAGAAGCGTTTGAATTGATAGTACCTGCGCCTGCTACTATACTTTATCATGCGAATATAACTACCTATGCGCAGGAACCGAGTTTGGCATATAACTTTTTCAATGCCTCTAATGGAGAGGTCTATGGACCTTGTGAGTATGAATCAGTAAAACAGAATATTGATTTCTTTATTACATTTACAGGGGGTACTGTACAGATCAATAATCCAAGTGCTGCAGCAAATCAGATCAAGAATTTCAAATGCGGTAGTACTTCACTTCCGACAGAAGCACTACCCAATAAAGTTAGATATAAGGTTTTAGAAGAAGGTGAGATTTCACAAAAGAAATACATCGATCTTGTGAAAAACAAGGAAATTCAGGAGATCAGTTACCCAATTTTACTTGATGAGGAAGTTATAAAATTGAATGCGGATGGTAGTATAACAGGTTCATTTAATAACTTGAAACGTGATACACATTTTGAAGAAGGTTCAGTAGTAGTAGCGTTTAAATACGATCCGGTTACTGATGAAATTATACAAGTTGGTTTGATTGAAGTCTTGAAGGTTGTTGTTAATGATAAATCTTCTTCCTGGACATTCAACTGTTATTGGCAGATATAAAAAATAAAAGGTTTAAAGTTAATTAGGATTAGGTTTTCAATAGGGATTTAGGTAAAAGGGCTATTCGATTAATCAAATAGCCCTTTTTAATTAATAAATTATTTATGACCAGTAATGCATTTTAATATACAATCACAATCAAGTTTTTGAACTATAAGATAAAGTTCATCCGTAGCTGTATCATCCATGTAGATAGAAGAAACCTTATTATTCTCATAATCACATAAGGTATACCATGGACCTTCGGCATAGCGATAGTCATGATAGTATATTATCTTTTGATAAGTAGGTTCACCATTAGTTATTTGAAATATCATTTCCAGATATCTGTATTCATAAATTGAAGGAAGATCCATTATATCATTAAGATTTAGACTTTTATTTTTATATTTATAAAGGTCTAAGTTTCCTTCAAAAAGTAAATTTACTCCTGAATGTCCTTGTGCTCCCGTATCTCCTTTGTCTCCTTTTGGACCTTGCGGTCCAGTAGCACCAGTATTCCCCTTTACCCCTTGTAAACCTTGTGGTCCCTGCGGTCCGACAGCTCCTGTATCTCCTTTAGGACCCTGTGGCCCGGTTGCTCCTGTGTCACCTTTTTCTCCTTTCAGCAACCCGGCATCCAGTTTCTGCTGAAAAGTAGCTCCATCCGTAAACTGTATCATTGACGCTGGATGTGAAGCAGGGTGTGTATAGAGATTTGCCCCTTCAGTGATGGTATCCAGCTTTTTCTTATCCGTCCCTGCCATGAGCCCATTGGAGGAAGAGGTGGCTACCTGATAAGTCGTATCCTGTTCCGGAATACCCATATCCGTAATATCCTTTTTTACGACTTTGTTGACCTGGCTGATATGCCCCTGCGCATCTACCTGTACCTTATACAATTCCATTGTTTGTGCTGCATGTGCCGGGTGTGAATAGTTATTGGCGGAAGGGGCAATACCATCCAGTTTGGACTTATCCGCAGCAGACATCAACCCGTTCATGGTGGACGTCGCAGGCTTGTATGTAGTATCCTGACCGGGAATATCCAAAGCCATAATATCCTCTTTTTCCACTTTGACAGCTTCACTGACATGCCCTTCTGTATCTACTTTCACTTTATACAGTCCGGTGCTCTTTGAGGTATGCCGGGGATGAGTGTAATTATTGGCTTCCACAGCTATACCATCCAGTTTACTCTTGTCTTTTGCGGACATGAGTCCGTTTGCCAATGCAGTAGCCGGACTGTATGTCGTGTCCTGAGCAGGAATATCTAATTTCGTAATATCTTCTTTTACCACTTTCACACTTTGGCTCACATGTCCCTTGTCATCCACCTGGATCTTATACAGACCTGATTGCTGTGCCGGGTGAGTGGGATGTACATAGAGATTGGCTTTCTCCTCTATGGCGGTAAGCTTATTGCGCTCAGTATCGGTAAAGAAACGTCGACTTGCAGATTCTGTGACCATCGCTGCCGGATGCGTATCAGGGTGAGTGTACAAGTTAGCTTTTTCTTCAATCTTACCAAGTTTCTCCCGTTCCTGATCCGTAAAGAACCGACGTGTTTGTGTCTCTGAGATCATCGCTGCCGGATGTGTGTCGGGATGTACATAGCGGTTGGCATCTTCTGCAATACGATTTAGTTTTTCCCGTTCGCTGTCCGTAAAGAAACGCTTCTGAGAAGTCTCTGTGACCATTTCAGCCGGATGAGTATCAGGGTGTACATACAGATTGGCTTTTTCTTCTATCCCTGTTAGTTTCCTACGCTCGGTGTCGGTAAAGAACCTGTGGGTTGCTGATTCTGTGATCATCTCTGCCGGATGCGTATCGGGATGTACATACAGGTTAGCCTTTTCGTCTATCCCTTTGAGCTTCACTCGTTCCGTATCGGTGAAAAAGCGATGTTCGGGAGTTTCTGTAATGATTTGTGCCGGATGGGTCGCAGGATGTATATACAAGTTGGCCTGTTCTTCAATTTCACCCAGTTTATTGCGTTCTTCGTCGGTAAAGAACCGTCTGTCGGACGTCTCGGTAATCATTGCCGCCGGATGAGTATTGGGATGAATATACAGATTGGCCTGCTCTTCGATTTCGCTGAGCTTCTCCCGCTCACTGTCGGTAAAGAACCGATGCTGCGGAGTTTCCGTAATCATCTCTGCCGGATGGGCATCGGGATGTACATACAAATTAGCTTTCTCTTCTATGGTTGCAAGTTTCTTCCGTTCTGTATCGGTAAAGAAACGATGCTCTGCGTCCTGAATGACGTCTGTGAAGCGAGGAAAGGCATCTGTGGAAAGCAACAGGTAGCTGCCTACTACAGGAGTCTCTGTCGTGGCTTTTGCATGGTAGCTATAGGCAATAGGCTTTTTCTTACCATCTACGTAGGCACGTTCTACTGCGGTATAGTCCAGACTCAGACAGATCGGGAGAGTGGTAGAAGAGACTTCGTCAAAAGGAACTACTTTGAATGTCTCTTTTCCCTGATGGTCTGTTCCCGATAGAGCTACCAGTCCGCTGGAGAGCCGGTAGGTTCCATCTGTATTCTCACTGATCTCGCATCCCTTGACTACGCAGGGAGGATACTGAGCAAAAAAGTCATCGATGGCCCGCAAAGATTCGGACTGAAGTTCAAGCAGGTCTTCTCCTGCCCATTGGCGAATGCCGGTAAATTGCACATGTCTTTTCATTGTTGTTTTTGTTTTTTTGAGTCATTCCTACATACAGATCGGGATCGGTTGATCAGTCAATTTTCCTCTCTGCTACATTTGCATCTACTCTGGACCCATGAGTGCATTTGTTGTTTGCGGATGCAAATATGTAGCAAAAGAATAGAACCTCAAAGACGCACTTTTCAGCATGATCGTATAAAGTTTCATCATGAAACTTTATACGCATATATTAAAATAAACTTATGCACATGCATGCAGATTAGAAGATTGTTTAGGTGTCTATCTATCAGTCATGAGGCTTTTGGAATAAATGAAACAGAAAGTAGAAAATATGTTTTTATCCCACTACAGAAAGAGTGTTTGTAAAGTCGCCGGTTTTTGCTCTTTCTGCATAAGACAATTTTTGCTGTTTGGCATAAGCAACGGGAAGGATCGATCCGGATGATCTCCTCTAAAATGAAAAGCAGGTAGATTTTTTTCTGTGATTATTTTATCTCCTGCAGATCATCCGTAGTAAGCGATCTTTGGGGAGATCGCAACAGATATACACTCGTTCCCCGTTCCCGGGAGTATGGATTTTGTATCGATCCGATGTAATCTACCCGTGTGAATGGGTGAGACGAATCGGACAACAGATCTTTTTCGTAATTCTCGTTCCATCCCTCTACCAGTATCACCGCTCCGATCTTATAGGGTGGGGTAGGAAACCAATTCCGGTAGTCTGCGCCGAACGAACCCGCCGGACGATCCGGACGCAGGTAATAATTGATAGCTCCCGCCTGTCCGTAGTCGTTGCAAAGGATAAATACCTTTTCTCTCTCTGCTTCGGAGAGCCGTTGCAGGGCTTGGCCTGTGATCTTTGCCAGTTCTTTCCAGCCGACCATATCGGCATAGTCCTGAGGCAAGTCGTAGTTCTTACCATCTTCCCATGTGTTTTGTCCCGATCGGTCGTATATATGCCGGAGTTGTGTGTTCTCTACCATCGTTTCGGGAGGAAAGACAGGACAGGTGGCAGCAAGGAAAAGCGTACCTGTACCGATAACCACGGACATAGCCAGATAGCGCAGGCAATACCATCCGCTCCGCAAAGAGAGTTTCTCGAACCATACTGTTCCGAAAGCGATCAGTACAGGATACACCCCTATCACGTAATAAGGCTTTCCCTGCATATACAGAAAGATACCTATAGTCAGCAGGTACGTATAGCCAATTATGCGATAAGGAGCAAAAGGTTTGTAGAAGATCAACCCAAACAATCCGCCCATGATCAGGAACAGGGAAGGAAGAAAGAAGAGCAACTGCTCCAGCAGAAAACTTCCCCGGGAGACATGTACCAGGTGCAGGGAGATCAACTGGCTCATGTGTGTTACCACGGGCCAGCCCTGCTGCCATTGCCACCACAGGTTGGGCAGGATCAATAGCAAAGCAAGCAATCCTGCAACATACAACTCTTTTCTTTTATAGATGGTGCGTTGTGGAGTGAGTACCATTCCTATCAGAAGGGCCACGATCAGGATACAGATGCTGTATTTGTTGAGGAATCCCACAGCGAAGACCCCTCCGCACAGATAGAGCAGGCTATGGTTGCCCGACTGAATATATCGGATCACGAGATAGAAAATCAGTGTCCAGCAGAGAATATCCAATGAATTGGGCTGGTACAGTGTATTGGTTCGTAGCAATACCGAGAAAAGCAAGGCAGCCCCACCCATTACCCGGGCAAAGTATCCACCGTGTAGCCTCTCTGCCGTTTTCCACACAACCACCATCGTAAGTGCCCCGAACAATGCCGGGAAAAACTTCACCCAGAACTCACCGCCACCCAACAGGAAGATCAGTCGGGAGATCCATGAAGTCACCGGAGGTACCGAAAGATAGCCCCAGGCCAGGTGGTGAGCCTGATCGAGGTGCAGAAACTCATCCCTGTGCAGTTCGAAGCCGGGAGCGATCACTGCATATTGCAACAGGAATTTCGCCAATACGAAACCGGACAATAACAGTCGGTTCTTTAGTTTAAGGTTGTGTTTCAGGTTTCAGGTTTTGTCTTGTAGAGATCTATATCTTCCTCAAAGATAGTATTTTCCGGTAGAACTAAAAGAACGTGTGTGGATTTTGCCCGTTTCTTCGAGGGCATCCACTTGTAGAGACGCAATACTTTGCGTCTCATAGGAACAGTGCCCTCTTATAGGAACAATATCCCATTCAGAAAAGCGTATCCCCCTCTCAGAATAACCCCATAATACATCCTTATCCTGTTTTTTCTTAATCACAATCCTACACTCTCTCTGTTAATCCGGCTCCGTTTTTATGTTTATTTCCTGCCTCGTTATCCTTTATCTGAAATCCCATTTTTCCCTATTGGAACGAAGATTTTTGTTAATACACCTTTTACTGATACAACCAAATTTTAAATTATGTTATAAAACATCTGATTTTCTTTGGAAAGTTTGCAGATCTATCAAAAGAACGTATATTTGTATGTGTGTTTTTCATAGTATTAGATTTAAGGTTAACAAAGGTTGGAGTCAGGCGTGACTCCTTTTTTTATGCCCATACCTCACCTATGTCTGCCTTTTTCCTTACCTTTGCCTCACACAACGCTTCCCTGTTGACGAAGTTATTCTTTGGACTTTTCCGTTGAAGGAAACTGATTATCAACAGGAAGATACATTACAGACTTGTGATGTATGACCGGGGATATTAACTATCTATCATTGACTGAACTATAGATAATAGTGTGTATTCCTGTACATAAGTTGTAATTTCAATTGTAAATCCGTAAATCGTAAATATCTTGGTTGTTTGCATTGCCGAAAAGCCCTCAGTGGCACGTGATATCGCCGAAATCCTCGGTGCCCGTACAAGAAAAGAAGGATACATAGAAGGAAACGGATACCAGGTCACCTGGACATTCGGGCATCTGTGTAGCCTGAAAGAACCTCATGAATACACCCCTGCCTGGAAGTCGTGGAGTCTGAGCAGCCTCCCTATGATACCTCCCCGCTTTGGGATCAAGGTCATAGAAAATCCCACGTACGAAAAACAATTCCACATCATCGAAAAGCTCATGCAGGAGGCCGACATGATCGTCAACTGCGGGGATGCCGGACAGGAAGGAGAGCTCATCCAGCGTTGGGTGATGCAGAAGGCCGGTGCCCGTTGCCCGGTGAAGCGACTCTGGATCTCCTCCCTGACCGAGGAGGCCATCAAAGAGGGATTTGCCAATCTCAAAGACCAGGCAGATTTCCAGCCTCTCTACGAGGCCGGACTCTCCCGGGCCATTGGCGACTGGCTGTTGGGTATGAACGCCACCCGGCTCTATACACAGAAATACGGTCAGGGGAGGCAGGTGCTTTCCATCGGAAGGGTACAGACCCCAACCCTCGCACTGATCGTCAATCGCCAGCTGGAAATACAGAACTTTACCCCGGAACCTTACTGGGAGTTGAAAACCGTGTACCGGGAGACCACCTTCGCAGCTACCAAAGGGCGCTTCATGACCAAAGAAGAAGGAGAGGAGTTTCTCGAAAAGGTGAAGCTCAGTGACTTCACTGTGACAGATGTTTCTACAAAGAAAGGTACCGAATATGCCCCGCGCCTGTTCGACCTTACCTCACTGCAGGTAGAATGCAACAAGAAGTTCGGCTATTCGGCAGATGAGACCCTGAAACTGATCCAGTCGCTCTACGAGAAAAAGGTAGTCACCTATCCCCGTGTGGATACCACCTACCTGAGTGACGATATCTATGCCAAGTGTCCCGGTATCCTGGCAGGGCTCAGAGATTATACCGTACTTACTACCCCGCTTTCCGGGAAAAAACTCACCAAAAGCAAAAAGGTATTCGACAACTCAAAGATTACCGATCACCACGCCATCATACCTACCGGTGTCTATCCGCAGAACCTGAGCGACATGGAGCGCAGGGTATACGATCGTATCGCTCGTCGGTTCATTGCTGTCTTTTATCCCGACTGTAAGATCTCTACCACCACCGTATTGGGTGAAGTAGAGAAGATCGGATTCAAAGTTACCGGCAAGCAGATCCTCGATCCGGGATGGCGGGTGGTGTTTGCCAAAGAGCAGACCGAAGAGAAGGAGAAAGAGGGAGACGAAGAAAAAGTATTGCCTGCCTTTGTCATCGGAGAGAGCGGTCCTCATGTACCCGATCTGGCAGAGAAATGGACACAACCTCCCAAACTCTATACCGAAGCTACCCTGCTACGGGCCATGGAGACCGCGGGAAAACTTGTGGAGAACGACGAACTGCGCGATGCCCTCAAAGAAAATGGGATCGGTCGACCCTCTACCCGGGCAGCGATCATCGAGACGCTGTTCAAACGCAATTACATCCGTAAGGAAAAGAAAAACCTCGTAGCTACGCCTACAGGAGTAGAACTGGTGCAGATCATCCACGAGGGGCTGCTGAAGTCGGCCGAACTCACCGGTATGTGGGAAAAGAAACTCCGGGAGATCGAACGCCGTACCTACGACGCCCGCCAGTTTATGGAAGAACTCAAACAGATGATCAGCGAGATCGTACTGAATGTACTGTCGGACAACAGCAACCGTCGCATCACGCTGCAACCTGCCGAACCTGCGAAACCTGCTGCAACCGCAGAAGAGAAAAAACCTGCAAAGAAACGCGAACGCAAGCCTGCCGCAAAGAAAACATCAGCAAAGAAATCCAATAGTGATACACAGGAAACTCCCGCTCCGGCATCTTCATCTGCTGCCGTAGCTGGTGTGACAGAAGGAATGCCCTGCCCGTTGTGTGGCAAAGGCACTGTAATTCGTGGAAAAGCAGCCTACGGCTGTTCGGCTTGGCGCGAAGGGTGTACCTACCGACATCCGTTGGAGTAGGATTTGATTTTTAGACTTCTCCATGCTGTGATACATCTCACAAGTAAAAAAAATGAGTATTATCTGTCATCTCACATCTTCTATGTGCTAATGGGTTTGTTATAAGGGGGTTAATAGGATGAGAGATAAAAAATATCAACCACCCGATCTCTCATCTTTTGGGCATCT
>DALZBD010000008.1:0-23021 GCA_031977515.1 Bacteroides sp.
GGACGGTGCCATCGGGCGATTGTACTTGCTCTTTTGGCCCCTGGCTGCAACCGACAGGAACCAGCAGAAGGGAGAGAATCAGACTTTTAAATAACTTTTTCATTATAATTGAACTTTGTTTGTGATTCTGTTTGTAGAATATAGGATGCGTCTCAACATAGAATGCAAATGAATTTGCTTCTCTGTACCCGACTTTCACTATATTTGTAGAATATAGGATACGTCTCAACATAGAATACAAATGAATTTGCTTCTCTGTATTCGACTTTCACTCTATTTGTAGAATATAGGATGAGCTTCAGCATATAAATCAAACATGTTTGTTTCTATGCACTCAGCTTTCACTATCTTTGACAAAGATAGCATATCCGTTTGGTTCCAGTGTCAGGGAGGATGCCGGGGTGAGTTCCTTTTTTTCATTTGTCAGGAAATCTGTATAACTACCGGCAACGGTGCTGTCACTTAGCCTAATTGTTGCTGCCTGATCGGAGAAATTAAGAAAAACGACTACTTCATGGTTTCCTTTTTTGCGGGTATATGCATATACCTGATCGTTATCTACGGGTTGCCGGATCAGCTTGCCCCGGTTGGCACCACCCTCCAACGCCGGTTGTGTCCGTTTGAGGCGGGTGAGGTTCCGGATCAGGGCATGGACCGGAGCATTTACGGGCGACCATTGTACTTTACTGGTGTTGAACAACTCCATGCGTTGTCCCATACCTACCTCCTGACCGTTGTAGATCAATGGCATGTCATAAATGGTAAATGCAAGTACAGTCAGTGGTTGTAGCCAGCGCCCGTACCTATCGTTGGCCGATCCGTCGTAGGCATTGAAGTCGTGATTGGTGAGGAATACGATACGACTTTTCTTGGTATAGTTGCTGTCTGTGTAGAGATCTTCGCAGGCCTGTATCAGAGAAGAGACATCTCCGTTTTTTCCAAACCGGTTGAGCTGGTGACTAAACTTCCAGGCGTAGTCCAGGTCAAACACTTCCATATAAGCCGCATCGTCGCTTTCTGCCAGCCAGGTGAGTTTCCTGACCCGGTTGATCTCCGGAATGGCCTTTTCCCAGAAAGAGACAGGTACGTATGTCACTGCATCGCAGCGAAATCCGTCGATATCTGCCTCTTCCACCCAGTATTTCATAGCGTCGATCATCTCTTCGCACATGGCTTCGTTGTCGAAATCAAGCTGGATCACATCCAGCCAGTTTTCCGGGGAGTAAGGCCGTTTTCCCTCTTTTTCGGCATAATAGTCCGGATGGTCCGTAGCCCAGGGATGATCCCAGGCTGTATGATTGGCTACCCAGTCGATCCAGATCTCCATATCTGCCTGGTGGGCCGCAGATACAAGAGAGCGCAGGTCGTCCAGTGTACCGAAATCCGGATTCACCGCTTTGTAGTCTTTCACTGCGTACGGACTCCCCAATGTACCGTTGCGGTTTACCTCTCCAATGGGATGTATAGGCATCAGCCAGAGAATGTCTACGCCCAGTTCTTTGAGACGCGGCAAATCGTTTTCTACCCCTTTGAAATTGCCCTCAGCCGAATAGTTACGCACATTGATTTCGTAGAGTACGCGATTGTGGGGAGAGATGGCTTTGACCTGGGTATTACTTTCCGGAAGGTTACTCTTCTCCGGTTTATCTGCTGGAAAATCCTTGCCACAGGCAGGAAGGCAGAGAAACAGACCCAGGAAAAGCACCAGTTTTTTGTATATTGTCATAAGGCTCATTGTCGTAGGAGTATTCAGGCTTCTGAAGGATACAGGGAAAGAAAGGGAATGCCGGTGCAAGTTATAAAACCGTGCATGTCCCTTTCCATTCCTCAGAGAGAAGAATACCTATTGTTTAGTAATAATATAATGTCCTGTCAGGTCATTGAACCGGATAAAGTAGGTTCCGGTTCCTGTTTCATCCAATGATATATTGGGATCGTTTTCAGGGTTGTAGTTACAAACTCCGAAAGGTACTGCTTTGGTATCTTGCGGACACCATTTGTTTTCCCAACTATGATTGGCACGGAATTTTACTCCGTATTGTATGGTCTCCAGCTTTATTTCCAGGGTCCAGATATGCGGATCGTAGTCGGAGCGTATCATTTCCGGATCATAAGGATCTTCGCCTTCCTCTGCCGCACCCCAGTCGCAGAAAGCACCTACAAAATTAATAACAGGCCATTCTTTAGTACCGGTCATGTCATAGGGCTTGATCTCAACAGTCAGTTTCTTAATGTCCAGGGTGATTTCATAATATCCTTCTTCCGCATTATAGAAAGCGCCGTCCGCATTTTCACCCAGTTCGAGGGTTCCATTGCCGGCATCGTAGAACATATTCTGTGTTCCCAGATTGGATTTCGAAATAAATTTAAAGGAGGTGTTCGCGGCGATCCGGCCTACGTATGTATACTCAAATTCCTTTTCATTGCTGTTGTCACGGAACAGCATAAAGTCGGTATTGGAGGTATCCCAATTGTTCATCGTACCGATCATATATACAGGTTGCAAGCCTTCATTGGGGATTGCTGTGAAAGTAACTTTGTTTTCCGAATACATCTGATTGAATTCATGGCTGCCTTCACCGATCTTTACGGAAATACGAAGCTCCAGTTGGTAAGTTTCAAATGCTTCCAGATTGAGCTGAGACAATAGAACATCATTCAGGTCTTTGCGAAATACATCTACAGTATCCGCAGTCGTAGCGGCCAGTGTGGCAGCATCGGCAAAATTATTTCCGGCTTTATCTATCTGCACAGAATAATTGATAGGAGCTATCCTCTGTGGCTCGTTATTTCCTTTCGCCCGGAATTCCAGGGGAGTCCACCGGAGAGTAAACAGCAGTGGATTCTCATCTTCTTCATCAAACTCAGAGAGATTAAATATTCCTTCCGGAATGTCGGTAACGACACTGGGTATGATCTCTGTGACCGAAGGTCCATCGGTATCATTTTCGCAACTGCTGACAAAGGGCAGCAACAGGAAAGGGATGATAAAATAGATATATCGTTTCATATTGGTTTTGATTTGAATATTAATAACCCTTGTTTTGTTCCAGGTTGGTATTTACAGACAATTCACTGGAAGGGAGCGGATAGAGTTTGTATTTATCGTCCAGGTTACGTATACCGGTCTGTACACCACCTTTCCAGGGCCAGTTGTAGTTGGCGGTGAAGCTGTCGAAGCGGATCAGGTCGGTACGGCGGTGTCCTTCCCAGTAGAGTTCGCGTGCCCGTTCGTCCCGCAGAAAGTCAAGCGTCAGGTTGCTCACCGGGTCCAGTCCGGCACGTGTCTGCAGCAGATTGACATACCGGAGTGCCTCTTCCATGGAAGATCCGTTGCCTCCCCGCAGTACGGCTTCTGCCAGCATCAGGTATACGTCGGCCAGGCGATACATCGGGAAGTCGGTGTCGGCAAACTGATTGTCCGAGCCATCGTTGCCATGACGGTCTTTGTTGGTGTACTTGATCACAGAGTATCCCTGTTTGGCAACGTACAGATCGGTGATCTCCTGCGGGCGATTATCTGTCCAGAAAAGTGCCCGTTTGTCGTCCTCATCGAAAAGCGAAGAGAAGTTTTCCGGTGCACGGGCTCCACTCCATGCCTGTGTGGTACCGAAATTGGTTGCAGAGGCCATATCATCCATAAATTGCATTCCCATCAGGAAAGTGGTACCTCCCCAGTTGGTCGCGTTGCGTCCGTCGTATACAATGGAGTAGATCAGTTCTTCAGAGAGATGATTGTCTGCACCAAACAGGTATTTATACTCCGGTTCCAGCTTGTGATAGCCGTCGTTAATGATCTTTTTCAGAGATGTGATGCAATCGCTATACCGTTCTGTACCGGTGTATACATTTGCATTGAGATACAGTTTGGCAAGTACCATCCAGCATACTGCATCGTTTACACGACCGTAGTTTGTTCCGGAGATGGCAGGTAGTTTACCCTCTATGGATGTGAGTTCTTCTTCCAGCCAGGTGAATATCTGTTGGCGGGTTTTCTGTTCGGGCAGATAGGCTCCTACACCGTCTTCTTCAAGGATCAACGGTACATTCCCAAAGAGGTCCAGCAGGAAGTAATAATTCATGGCACGCAGCAGCCGGGCCTCTTCACGGTACACGACTACCTTGTCGCGGGTGGCACTGTCGATCCCACGGCTTTCCATTTTGTCATCTGTGGTTTCACGCAGATATTCGTTGCAATAGGCAATGGTGAGATACAGACGGTCGTATACCAGAGTGAGCCAGTAATTCTCGGCACTCCACCGGCAGAACTGCAGATCATCCAGATTATTATTTTTCCAGGCTACCCGCATCTCATCGGTGCAGAATTCCTGCAGTGTGAAATAGCTGCGGCTGAAAGTGGCTTCTCCCTGGTCGCCATTGTCTATATCTGCCATACCACTGGGTGCCTGGTTGCCGGAAAGGGCAAACCCCGCATAGAGTTTGGCAAGGAACATGTCGTATGTTTCCGGTTCCAGCCAGGCATCTTCGGGCAGGGTGCCCGAACTGCTGAATTCTATTTTGTTCATATCGTTGAAGCAGGAGGTTACTGCCAGTACAACGCATATCATTGCGAATATATATGTTATCTTTTTCATGATCTCAGCGGATTAGAAAGTTAAATTGAAACCTAACAGTACGGTCAGCGGACGCGGATAGAAGTTATTGTCTATACCGCCGGATATTTCCGGGTCCATACCTTTGTATCTGGTAAATACTACCGGGTTCTGTACACTGGTGTAGATACGTCCCCGGAAAGGGAAATGTCCTTGTGTGCGGAACGACCATCCCAGTGTGATGTTGTCTATACGGAAGAAGGATGCGTTCTGTATGTAATAGCTGGAACTACCCTGTGTGGTTGTATAGCGTGTATACAGTGCATTGCTCGGACGGTTGTACATAAAAGTGGTCTGGAATACATTCCCTGTACCGGTAGCGGCATTGCTGGCTGCTACGTTGTTGTAGTTGTAATTGCCAAAGTTACCGTGTCCTGCCAGAGACAGATCCCAGGACTTCCAGGACAGTTTGGTATTCATCCCCATGGTCCAGTCGGGAGTAGCACGTTTGTAGATGATGTAATCTTCGTCGTTGCGTACGCCGTCGTTGTTCTGGTCCACATAAGCTCCTTCAATGGGAAAGCCCGTTTCGTCATATACCTGCTGGTATACGTAGAACATATCTGTGGCATAGCCTACTTTCTGTATCTTCCTGCCGTCGCGACGTTCGGAATTGGTGTTGTCACCAAACGTGAGCTTGAGTATCTTGTTCTTGTTGTAGGCAAAGTTGGTGCCGATCTCCCATTGCCAGTCTTTGGTCAGTACCGGTATGGCGTTGATGGCTACTTCTGCTCCCCGGTTTTCCAGCGAACCGATGTTGGCTACCACATACTGGTTGAAGTTGGTACCTGCCGCGGTCTTGGTCGCTGCGTTGATCAGGTCTTTGGTCTTGCGGTAATAGAAGTCTACCGAACCGTTGATGCGGTTTTTCAGGAAACCGTAATCGATCCCCAGGTTATAGGTAGTAGTCTCTTCCCATTTGATGTCCGGATTGTATGCCAACGGACGTATCACAGATACCCAGTTGGGCGTACCGTCCGGTTTGTATCCCAGCATCTGATTGGTCTGTTCGCCTACGGCATACTGATAACTACCCAGGTAGGGATAGTCTCCCTGGTTGATATCCTGTTGTCCGGTGACACCCCAGCCAAGGCGAACTTTCAGGTCGCTCAGGGCTTTTACTTCACTGAGGAAGCCTTCGTTGTTGGCACGCCAGGCAAAGGCTGCGGCAGGGAAGAGTCCCCAGCGGTTGTCGGATGAGAAACGCGACGAGCCGTCGTTACGCAGGGTGAAGGTAAACAGGTACTTGTCGGAAATGCTGTAATTCAGTCGACCGAAGAAGGAGACCAGGTAGTTGTTGTTGACATAGTCACTGATCGTGATCACCAACGGATCGCCATTCTCATCAAATTTGGAGATGCGGTAGTCGCGGTTGTTCCCCTCGCGGTGGTAGTGCTGCCAGGAGTATCCTCCCATGATATCAATACGGCTGTCGAGGAAGTCCAGGTCCTTTACATATTGTGCGTAGAATTCCAGCAACATGTTGCGGCGGGTCTGTTCCCAGTTGCCATCGTATCCACCTGCGTTGAATTCAGATGCTGCATATTCGGGAATGTATTTACCACCGTCGCTTTTGGAGTAGTCGATACCCATATTCAGGTTGAGACGCAGGTCCGGCAGAAAATGTACCTTGTAGTCGAACTGTGCGTTTCCGATAAAGTTGGTTGCTTTGGAAGTGTCCTTCGTCAGCTCGAGCAGAGCCACCGGATTGGAGGGTGCCAGGGAAGAAGGTGTTCCGTCCGGATCTGTCCAGGTAAAGTATCCTCCGTAGGGGCTGTTTGCGTCGTATACCGGTTGGGTGGGATCGAACAGCGCAGCTGTACTGATGGCGCCCGTATTGGCAAAGCGACTTTTGATATGCATCAGCTTACCGTTGAGGTTCAGTTTCAGGTGATCCTGAAAGAAAGACGGACTTAGGTTTACACTTCCGGTATACCGCTCCATGTGAGAGGTTTTCAGGATACCGTCGAGTTTGGTATATCCCAGAGATACACGATAGGGGAGGTTGCCTGTACTACCGTATACACTCAGGTTGTGTTCGGTATTGACGGTGGTACGGAATATCTCGCTCTGCCAGTCGGTATCGGCATCTCCCATCAGGGCATGCATGGCGTCTTCCGTGGCAGCTCCTTTGAAGTTCTCTGTCATGAAACTTCTGAATTCTTCTGTGCTCAGTACATCGATCTCTTTGGTACGCATACTGAAAGAGACATTTGCATCGTAGTTGACAGTCACTTTGCCTTTGGTTCCTTTGCGGGTAGTGATCAGGATCACCCCGTTGGAGGCACGCGAACCGTAGATGGCTGTGGCGGAAGCATCTTTGAGTACAGTGAAAGATTCGATATCCGTCGGATTGATAGTACTCAGGATATTTCCTACTCCACCGATCCCGGAGTTGTCCAGCGGTACACCGTCTACAATGATTAGCGGGTCGTTGCTGGCTGTCAATGAGGAACCGCCACGGATGCGGATGGTGGCTCCTGCTGTCGGAGACCCACCGCCTGTGGTGATGTTCATACCGGCGATCTTACCGATCATCATGTCCTGTGCATTGGGTGCCAGACCGCGTACCGAAGGATCGGCTTTGATCGAGGTCAGAGATCCGGTGGCATCGCCCCGGCGTACCTGACCGTAACCGATCACGATCACTTCATCCAGTGCCTGTGTGTCGTCCTGCAATACCACATTCACAGTGGTCCGGCCATTCACCGGGACTTCCAGATTCTGATACCCAATGAAAGAGAATACAAGTACAGCCGATTGGGTGTTTACGTTAGAGAGCACATAGGTACCATTGAAGTCGGTAATCGTGCCGTTGTCGGTGCCTTTCACCCTGACATTGGCTCCGATCACTGTCTCACCGGTAGTGTCGGTCACTGTACCGCGGAGTGTACCCTCCTGTGCGGAAAGAGAGAGGAAAGAGAGCAACCCGAGCATCAGGAGCATCGGGCGACAAAAGCTTTTTCTTCTTTTGAATTTCATGCGTTTATAGATTTGGATTAACAATAGATGTCTCTCACTTCTAATATGTGAAGTGACGATGCAAAGATTATTATTCTAATTAAGAAGAAAAACCCGATCTAAATGGAAATCTAAAGATGTTTTAAATGTAGTTGTTTGATTAATAGATGCTTGGCGTGTGGCGAAAGAGGTAGAAATCTAAACTCTGAGTATTTTTACCTAAAATGAAAAGGGTTGTAACGAGGGGGAAAGTGTGTGCCGGTTGATGGTTTTTGTCTGGTACCTATTCCCATGCGGCATGCTGAGACGCAAGGTATTGCGTCTCTACAAAGGTATATTATTTTCGGAACGATCCGATGCGCATGATCCGATCTTCCAGATCGTTCTTGTACAACGAACGGTTGCGTATCTTCGAACGGTAGGTATAGATTGTAGTGATCGAATAACGTAGGAAATTGGCGATCTGTTGGCTATCTGAGATCCCGAGACGGATCAGGGCGAATATCCTCAGTTCTGTTGTCAGTTTTTCCCCCTCTTTCGGGTGTAGTTGTTCCTCTGCAGGCATCAATTCGTTGAATTGTGTGACGAAATCAGGGAATATATTCAGGAAGGCTTCGTCAAAATTGCGATAAAAGGTTTTCAATTCATCTTCGATGAACCGGGAAGATTTGAGGATCTTGAACAATCCTTCCGTGTCGCCGGAGGCAGCTTTGTTGTGCAGGGTGCGGCGGAATTTCTCCAGTTTTTCTATATACAGCGAGCAGGAGTCCAGAAAGCGTCCCAGATATTCCTCCTTGATGTTGTTGGCTTCTGTGAGCGAGTTGTTGAGTACTTCCATGCGATCGCTGGCGCGTTGCAGGTTGTCATTGAGCATTTGCAAGGCTACATTTACCTTTTTCATATCCTCGTTGAGCCCGATCAATTCTCTGTTGGTCTCCTGTTCTCTGCGTCGTGCTGCAGAGAGTTTCTTCATCTGGGAAATGATGAAAGAGATGGCGATAAGCAATACCAGGGTGAGCGAACTGATCACGACCAATGACCCTTGCAATTCCTTACGTTTCTTTTCCCGGATCTCTTCGTGGGCCTGGTCGATGATCGGCAGCAACTTCGAAGACTGTACGTTGCGCAGGCGGGCATCGAAGAAATTGGCATCTTCGAGGCTGGTTTTTATATATAGATTGGCGCGTTGAATATCCCCTTCTTCATAGAGCAACTCGGCCAGGGTACGCAGGGAAATGTTTTCTTTGACGGCAGCCTGTATATCGGAGATCGCGCTTCGCGTCAGATATTCCTTCATCCGGTCGTTCTTTTTCTGTACCTGATATACAAACGCCAGAATGGAAGTGATGATCGAATATTCCCGTGTGCCTGCCTGTAGCTGGGGCAGATACTGGAGGAGAAGTTGTTCGGCTTCGGCAGAGCGGCCCCGCTCTACCAGCCAGGCGGGGTAGTCGTACATGTAGTGTTGGGTGCCCGGCTCTACGACTGCCAGCAAGGAGTCGCGGTACTGATGCATCCTGTACAGATTCCTGCTCTGGTTGTATCGGCTGTATTCGTGCAGGTAGAGATAAATATCTTCGTAACACTTGTAGTAACGCGCCAGATTTTCGGGAGAGAGACTTTTCTTATCTATCTCAGCAAGTAAGGCAAAGGATTCATGAAACAGTCCGGCCAGGGAGAGGATGTATGCTTTGTTGAGCTCGGATGTGGCATACCAGCTTTTGTTGCCCACCGCTTCGGCCAGTGCCAGATTGAGATTGACGTAATGCAATGCCGAATCACAGATGTAGGAGGCATATTCATGAAAGATCCGGTTGTTTAAGATAAACTGTTCTTCCGGGGTAATACCGTGTGTATGCAATCCTTGTTTCAGGGATGTCATACGTTCCTCTTTCTGTCTGTCGTATACGTGCCGTTGCTGGAGGGCCTGATCCAGCTCTCTCAACAACGAATCCATGCGATCGGTAGCGCCCAGTGTGGTGAACAACAGTATACCGCAGATACATAACAGGAGTTTTTTCATGGGAATTCCGTAGATAACATCGGTTTATGTCCGGTAAAGATAGTAAAGTTTATGTAAAAAACCGCAGGTATGGAAAGAGAGGGAGGGTTGAGAGTGTTTTTTCGTGGTTGATTGTTACAGGAGAATTTGTATAAACAGATTATAGAGAAACAGGATGTCATCCTGCAGAAATAAAGCATCGCTGCGCAACCGGGTTTTGCTTTGTGAGCGGAGGTGGACCGGGATGTGTCGTAAGTATATATGTGTATTGTTTTTTTGTACGTACTTCCCTTTAAAATAGTTGGTTAGAGGCTTGTACCTTTGCTGTTGCCGGATGTATATATCCAGAAGTGTTGTATAACACATGGTTTCCTGGTGTTTTTACATAGGGACTTGTTGTATGGAACATAGGTATTGAGTATTTTTGTCTATGGTATATCTCCGGTCCCCCGGCGGGTGCCATTCGTCCCTCGGCGGGTGCCGAATAGCACTCCCGGAGTGCCGATCGGCACCCGCCGGGGGACGCGTTCACCTCCATGGTCTTGACAGTTGTATGCCAAAGGGCGCACAGAGAGATACCGTAGTAACAAACCTTTTAAACAACCAGTGAACTATGTCTGCAATCTATGATTTCAAAGAGAACCCCGGTCAGGAAGGGGATCAGGAAAAACCTCTTCTTCATCCTTACCTTGTTTGTTCGGGTACCATTCCCTGCCAAAAGATCCTCAACGAGATCTGCCATGCGTCTACCTTTACCGTGTCGGACCTGGAGGGTGCCCTCCATGCGCTGAGTGAACGGGTGCTTGCCTATCTGAATGATGGCTACCGGGTGGAACTGAAACACTTCGGGTATTTCACGGCTACCCTCAAGGCCAATCGGCCGGTGCGTGACCGCACGGAGATCCGGGTTCCTGACATTCGCTTTCAGAGTGTCAAATTCCGACCTACTGCTTATTTCCGTAAAGGACTGAATGGAAAGTTGCAACGTGCCCGTCCCAATCAGCGGCAACGTACTTCTTCTACGCTGAGCAATGAGGAATGTCTCCGTCGGCTATTGACTTATCTGGAGGAACATGCTTTCATTACCCGGCTGGACTATTCCGTACTGACGGGCAAACTCAAAAATACAGCCCTCAAACAGCTGAAAGGTTTCGTGGCAGCCGGCCATATTATTTCTGTGGGGCAGGGCAACCGGGTGGTGTATATGCTGCCGGGTAGAAAATGATTTGATCTTTGTGGAAAGGAGTATGGATGAGGCCTGTCTGTGGGAGATATTCTTTCACAGTAACGATTTTGGCCTACAAGACGACTTCCTGTAGGCCAAAACTGTTGGTCGGATACATTCTTTGTACCTGCTTGTCTTTACTTACAACTCTTTCACCAGATAGATGATCACCGGGAAGTGGTCGCTGTATCCGTTGATAAAGGTATTGCCGGAGAAAGTACGCAGGGGATATCCTTTGTTTTTTCCTTCTTTCTGTATCAGGTAGTCGCGATTGAAGATCTCTGATTTCCAGAATTTGAGTGTGGAGCGGTCTTTGCCCAGAAGGGGTTCGGAGATGATGATCTGGTCAAACAGACTCCATTTGCCCTGATAGGAAAGCGTGCCGATGCCTTTGTCATAGAATCCCCACATGGTGTTGTAGAGTCCGCCGGGTCTTACCTCGCTCTGTTTGCGTTTGGCATCAAGCACCACGCGGCAACTTTTGTCTACCGGGTCGTCGTTGAGGTCGCCCATGAAGATAATCTTCGGATCGGTCTCTGCCTGGTAGAGGGAGTCTACAATCTGACGGGTGAGCGAGGCAGCCCGTTCGCGCATATCGGACGATTTGCCTCCGTAGCGGGAGGGCCAGTGCGCCACGATCAGGTGTACCGGTTCACCGGCCAGCAGGCCGCTCACCAATAATTGATCGCGGGTGGTATAATCGGGCTTTTCCGGATGTACGTACCTGTAGGGATGTGAGGAGAGCACCTGAAACAAGAGTGGGTTGTAGAGCAAGGCTACGTCCACTCCGCGCCGGTCGGGAGAATCGTAATGTACGATATCCAGTCCCATAGCAGCCATATCGCCTGTTTGGATCAGGTCTTCGAGTACCCGTCGGTTCTCGATCTCGGCTACACCGATAGCGGCAGGGCCTGCGGGACAATGCTCGCGAGCAAGTTTACTCATGACAAAAGCCATGTTGTTGAGCTTCTTGTTGTATTTCTCTGGCGTCCAGGCATTGGCACCGGTAGGGGTGAATTCTTCATCGTTGATGGTTTCGTCTCTTTCCGTATCGAACAGGTTCTCCACGTTGTAAAAGGCAACGGAGTAGATACCCAGTTTTTTCTGTGCCTGTACGCCAATGAAGAATAAAGAAACCAACAAAAAGGTGATACAGGTTCTTTTCATGACAGATCGTTTTTTTGTAAGTGAATGTTTTTCTTCCATAGGGTATGGAAAAAATACCGGCAGGAAGTATCTGTAAAGAGAAGAACTTCCTGCCGGCTGGGTAATTATAATTCTATTCCGCTACCAGCCTGGTAGATGCGGATGTTGTCCAGACGCAGTCCGTATGTATTCTTATCTGCTGGAGCGAGGAATTCTATGGTCAGGTTGTTGTCGGCAGGGATGACACCGGGGAACTCAAACGTATAGAATTTTGCATTGTCTCCATTGGCATTGGAGACCGGTGTACTGGGTACTGTAACAGGAGATCCATTGACAGAAACCTGTACCGCGTTCAGATCCATGGCTTCACCCGCACTGTACAGATTGGCTGCCAGTTGGAAGCTAAAGGTAAGGTCTTCGTATCCGGTGGTATTGATACCCGCAATGGTAAGGCCTGCATCCTTATTGGCCGGGAACCATACGTGTGCTCCGTTGTCTCCGGCAATGCTACGGATGTCTGAAACGCCTGTGGGATCTGAATAACTTACAGGGGCTTTCATATCAAAATCTGTAAAAGCAGCGATGAGCGGACGGTTTCCACTACCGTAGGTACCTGTTCCGAATGTTTCCGAGAATACAACTTCACCGTCTCCACCCGGGTCTGTAGTACCGGGAAGTTCCTGGCCAAAGTCGATCAGGTCGTCGAGGCCACGGATCATCAGCTGCCAGGAGTTGTTGTAACGGCCCAGTACCCCCACAATAGAGCCGCCACCTTCGGGAAGGGAGTCGTTGGCAAAAGTCGAATAGTTGCTGGTACGTACGTTCAATGTATTTCCATTTCCATCCCTGATGGCCTCTTCCGTGGTGGAGTCGTCTTTGGTGAAGAAGCCTTTGCCACCGTTCACAAAGTAGATGTCGTCGATGCGTACCAGTGTATTTACATTTGCATCGGAGAGCTGATCAATACGTACAGTTGTGGGTTGCGCTTTGGCTACGTCGGGATATCCCTGGAAATGGATGTGGTTGACGAATATCTGCCAGGGCACACGGTTGGCATTGGTGTCTCCGTAGCCAATCTGGAATTCTCCTCCGTATGTGAGGATATACAAGTTGTGCAGATCCAGGTATATCTCCTGTCCTACCCGGTGGGTAGCGTAGATGCTGTTCTGTTCGATACCTACGCTCAGACCTCCGGTTGCATCTTCGATGTAGAGTTGTTTGTAGATATTGCCCGACTCATCGTTGCCGATGATGGTAGCTTTCACCACAAACTCGTATTCGATGAGCGTAGGGGTGGTGATGTCTTTGTATCTCTCTTTGAGTCCGGCGATGGTGATATTGGCATCGCCGTTATACGTAGGCTCTTCCAACGGCGGACCGTCGTAATCCCGCACGCAGGAGAAGGTCAGCAGGGAGAGCAAAACGATCAGGTAATTGAATTTCAACGTTTTCATATGGAGTCTGTTTTTTATTTTCATGATTCATCTAATTTAGAAACGGTAACTGGCATTGAGGAAGCAATTGATCCCCTGCATGTAGTAGTACTTGGATTGGAATTTGTCCGGGTAGCTCAGGTCTATTCTTCCCTGCTCGTATCCGCCGGTCTTGATGTTTTTCCGGTTCAGGATGTTGTTGATGGCGAAGTTGAAATTGACCGACTTGCGGTTTTTCAGGAAGATCAGTTTGCCGATCGACAGGTCGATGGTATACGAACTTCCGTAGCGTTCCTGGTCTACCAGCATCCGGTATGCTTCCATATCTTCGGGAAGATTGGGGTTGACCCCTGCAAATTCGGGAGTCAGTACATAGTTCGAATCCAGACGGCGGATGGGTGCGATGTCTATGTAGTTGCGGGCTGTGCCGTTGATATGTGCTCCTAAGAACCAGTAGTTGTAGAAGTAGTTTACTCCGATGGTTCCGGCTACCTGCGGCGTACTGCCTACGTAGTAGTTTTTCAGATAGACTTTTTCGTAGAGATCTTCCTGGGAAGCGTTCTCGAAACTCATGACACCTTCGGGATTGTTGCTGTAGTAGTACTCGGCAACCGTTCCGGCCAGGTCAAAGCTCCAGTTGTTGTTGAACTTGTATTTCAATCCGATCTCCACACCGCGGTTCACCTTGTTCATCTTGCTGAGCAGGTGATTCATGTAGGTGCGGTAGATGTCGTAGTAATAG
Organism: Bacteroides sp.; assembly: GCA_031977515.1. Taxonomy (GTDB): domain Bacteria; phylum Bacteroidota; class Bacteroidia; order Bacteroidales; family Bacteroidaceae; genus Bacteroides. The sequence continues at coordinate 14,123 of DALZBD010000008.1, forward strand.
CTCTTGCGTGCCACCTGGTTGTAGAAGTTGGTTTGGAACAGGGTCACACGTCCGCTCAGCGAGGGATAGGAGAAGATGTAGCTGACATCGGCAGACAGGATGCGTCCGCTCTCCAGATCGGGGATGGAGTGGTCGGTGATGCGCGGAGATACATAAGCGTTGTTGGCCAGCGGAGCATCGGTCTGGTAACTGGCGTTCACCGTCAGGAAGTTGCGGCCGTCGATCTTGTAATTCAACCCCGCTTTCAGCGCATAGTCTATAAAGGTATGTTTCTTTCCTTTTCCGTCGGAACTGTCCGGGTAGCGTCCGTTGCGCATTTTTCCTGTGCGGTAAAATTCGGTATAGCCCAGGCGGGTACCGTAGTAGATGTCTACCTTACGGGAGGTATACTGGTTTTGTATCCAGAGGTTGCCCGAGTTGATGTTGAGTCGGAAGTCATATCCGAATACATCGCCTTTGTAGGCTTTGCGGTTGGGTTTGTTGAGGTCGTTCTGTACCACCTCTGTGTCTCCGGCAAAGTCTCTCTCGGCAAACTTGTCGTAGTCCACTACATATTCCGCTCCCAGCAGGTCGTTGACCGTTTTGAACTGGAGCGACTGGCTCATGCGGATCTCGGCACCGGCGGTCAGCTTCATGTTGGGTGCCAGCTGGGTATTGAGCACCGTATTGAAAGTTCCTTCGAAGAGGTCGCTCCGACGTTCTTCCACCATGTAGATGGCCGATGGATCGCCGGTTCGTCTGTTGAGCTCATTGGCCTGCCAGAGTTGGTCCCAGTCGATCTGTGTCACCGAAGCGTCTTTTTTCTGCCACAGATCGGTGTAGTAGTCAAACGCGTATTTGTTGTCCTCGTAGTAAGAGGGCAGGTAGCGGTAGTAGTCGGGACGTGGGTCTGCGCCGTCGTACCAGTTGAGAGCCGTGCTTCCGTAGCGACTGTAGTGTCCGCCCAGACCCGTGCTCAGGGTGGTGTTGGGGTTGATCTTCCAGATATAGGAGAGGATGGCAGTGGGGTCGTAGGCCGTCACCACACGCGAGTTGCGTTTCTTTCCGTTCTGGTATCCCCAGTTGGGGTTGTAGAGGTTGTTTTTGGTGAGGTCATAGGCTTCCTGATAGGAGGCTGCCTGCTGACCGCGCTCTACAGGAGAGCCGAAGGTAGTGAAGGAGAGGCTATGCTTGCCGCCTTCCCACTGCTTCTCGAGCCCGATGGCGTAGGAGAAATTGCGGTAGAAGGTACCCGGTACGTTTCCTTCGTCCGAGTAGCGTCCGCCGACGCCGATGGTGAAGGCCCAGCCTTCGTCGCTCAGGCCGCTGGAATAGGTGGCCATGCCGCGCAGGTAGTAGTTGCGGTTGGTATAGGAGATGGTGGCTTTTCCACCACGTGCAAAGCTACCTGCCCGCATATTGATGTTTTCCGTACCTCCGATAGATCCGAAGGTGAAAGTTCCGGGTTGGAGGTAGTTGTCTACGTCTCCGTTGCGGGTGAGGTCGTTGAGGGCTCCGATGGAGGAGAAATTGAATACACCGCGAAGCTGGTCGTTGAACCGTACGCCGTTGATGAACTTCTGTTCGTACTGGCTTTCGTAGCCTCTTACCTTGAAGCGGAACTGACTGAGCTGATAGCCTATCTGGTTGAGGTAAACGTCGTTGGAGAGGATCACCATGGAACTGATTTCCTGGGAAGATCCTTCGGTATCATCATCCAGCAGAGACTCTTCGATCACACCGATCAGGGCTATGTTTTCCGTGGGATTGGTCACGATGACCTGTATGTCTTTGAGCAGTGTGATCAGGTCTGTACCTACTTCTATCTGCAGGTAGCGGGTCATGATCTGTGAGGCACTGAAGGTGAGCATGTGCTTGCCCGGAGCTACGCTCATGAAGTGAAACTCTCCTCTGTCGTCTGTAGTCTCGGTCTGGCTGCCGGGCAATGATACCTGTACGCCTGCTATGGGGTCGCCGGTCACCGAATCGACTACCTTACCGCGGAGTTGGGTATTCTGCTGTGCATATACCGAAGTCAGGGTGAAAAGGAGAGCCAGTAAGGCTATTATTTTTTGCTTCATCTGTATATTCAATTAGGGTTTATTTTCTATGTTCCCTCAGTTGCTGAAGAATCACAGTCAGGTTTCAGTAGAAAAGATGTGATCTCAGGTAGGCTTTGTCTGTTATAAAAAAGTATACAAAGAGACCGTGGACGAGCCACGGACTCTTTGTATAAAAGGGAGCGGGAAGGGGTTATTTGGTACCTGTCAGGATAATATTGTCCAGACGGAAACCTGTGTTATTTACTCCTACTTCACTAAAGAATTCAATTGTACTGATATTATCACCAATATTTACTTCAACTTTGTGATAGCTATTTGTGGCGGTAAAATTATAATCAATGCCGCTAACTGGCTGGCCATTTACTTTAACAACAATATGATTTACATTTGTATTGGCTGTTTGAGCAGCTACTTCGTATGAAAGAGTCACATCTGTATAGCTGGAATCGATTCCTTCAATCAGTAATTGACATGTATTGTCCGGAACATTTCCAGTTGGTCCAGGAAACCATACTGCGGCGTTCATACTGGAAGTTGATCGAATGTCTGCAAGACCATATTGATCGCTATATGTAACGGGTGACTGCATATCCCATCCATCGAATGCGTTGATTTTGGGGCGATTTGCTGAAGAACCATGATCTCCATTTCCGAAAGTTTCCTTGAAGAATTCAACTGTTTGACCTGGTCCCGGTCCCGGATCTCCACCGCCGTCTCCTAAGTCAATCGTACTTCCCGGATTATTGATCCAGTCGTTGATGGTTCCTTCCGGATTCACCACGTCTACAGTTCCATTGGATTTGAGGTTGATGTCAAATGTATATCTGTTCATGGATTTCAATTCAATTCCGTTGTCTATCTCCCAGACATAGGTGCGTCCTCCGGATAGCTGGAACACTACAGTATTGTTGCTGGTGGTTACAGGCAAAAGGATGGCACTTGCTGTAGTATTGGCTCCGTTTGCTGCCACCTGAGCACTTATGTTTTGTGTAGAAGCAGCATTGGTCAGGGTACCGTCTGCCAGAGAGAAGTCTGCTTTGGTAGCCATCCCTGTGATGGTAACAGTGAGTCCGGTGAGTCCCTGTCCGGTTTCGTCCTTCACGTTCAATACCAGATTGGTCAGCATGTGATCGAATCTGAGAGGTATTTCCGTGCTTGTTTTGCTCAGTTCCGTGGCATTGGCAGAGTAGAGCAGGTCTATTTCTTCCGGATTGCTCTGATCGCTTACATCTACGGGATACGTCAGTGTGTTGAGCTCTGCATCGTACGGATAATAGGATACAAAGTCTACTTTGCTTCCGTCTTCCGGGAAACGTATAATATCCTCCGGACTGGCGTATACAAATTTGCCATCTCCGGTAGTCGTGTATTTTTTGTTCGAAGCTTCATCTACAATAGTTCCTTCGGCCAGGGTTTCGCCCGCCTTTTTCATGTACACACCGATTGCGTCCACGCCCCATTGGGTACCGGATGCACGTGTTGCTTTACTACCATTGATAGAAGAAGTAAAAGAAACAGGATTGTTATCGAAACAACCACCGTTGTTGTCATCGTCGCTACAGGACATGAGAAGTCCTGTGGAAAGCGCTGCCAGGTAAAATAGGTTCTTGACTGTTTTCATCATTCTTGTTTTTAATTATGAATATGTGATAGTTAAGAAATAATCAATTGTATCCTGTCACCAGACAGAAGTATCTATGGAACTTTTTACTTCATTGCTCAGGGCGGGGAAGAAGGTGAATCCGGTCTCTGCTTCCAGTTCCGATACAGTCAGCTGGTAAGGAATGAAATTGGTGGTACTGGCGATTGGCTCGTTGTTCATTTTGAATCCAATGGTATAGTATTGTTCACCACGTTTCTGAGCAAGTACTTTGTAATAGTATTTAGGTTTGGCTATGTCCTTGCCGGCTTTGTCTTTGGTATATTCTACCTGTTTGTCCGTAGTGGTAGTGATCATGGCACCGGTGACTACGTACAATGTATCGCAATTGACCATCCAGGTCTTCCTGATCTTCTCCTCCAGGTTGGCCCACGTATACCGGTTGAGCGTGGCGTTTTGTGCCGTCATGTTGGAATAATAAAAGGTTGTATAATTGCCGGCAGCACTGTACGTACGGTCTGCACTGGGCAGCTGATGTCCCCTGTCGAGGTTGGTATCGGGATAACTGGAAGAGAGGTCGGGCTGCCATTCCTCAGGCAGTGTCGGATCGTATTGCCATTTGTTTGTACGACCGGAACTCCCGATGTAGCTGCTGTGTAGCGGATAAGCCACCCAGTATGCCAGTCTCTCCTGGCTGTCGTAGAGCAGGGAATAGTTGCGGATGTGGTTTTTTTCCGGTTCGGGCAGGAAATACTCTTTATAATAGGTATTCTCCTGGGAAGTGATCACCGGAGTCTCAAACCAGCCGTAGTTGGGGGTAGGTTCCACCTGGGTACCCTTTAGTATCACATCGTATGTATAACGATTGCCGGCATCAAAAAACATTTCGTCGGTGAATGCCCAGGTCGTAGTGGCGCCGGAAGGCAGGGTAAACACGATCTTTACGCCCGACAATGGTGCGGCAGGTAACAGAATGGCTTCCGCCAGTACACTTCCGTTGGTATGGGTAAGGGTCTTGAATACAATGTCTTTTCCCGAATCTTCTTTGATGGAAAGTTGTCCTGTGGTCAGGTCGAAAGCGGCTTCTGTCTTCATACCCTGTATACGGACTGTTATGCCCTGCAAAGATTCGTCGTCGGCAGCCGGTTTCAGGTTAAGTACCAGTTTGACGAGTTGGTGGCTGAAAGAGAAAGGTACACTTTTATCCGCTTTGGTGTAAGGGTTTGTATTGTGTGAATAGAGCAGGTCAATGGCTTCCTGTGAACTCTGGTCGGATACATCTACCGGATAGAGATAGGAGGTCAGTGTCTTGCGGTAAGGATAGTAGGCAACGAAATTGACCGCACTCCCGTCTTCCGGCAGGTAGATGATATCTTCCGGCGTAGCAAAAGTAAATGTCTGGCTTCCCTGTGTCTCGTAGATCCTGTTGGCAGCCAATACCGATGCATCGCTCAATATCTCTCCGTCTCTGACCATGTATACTCCGATGGAATCATTGCCCCAGGTAGTACCCGAGGCACGTGTGAAGGCTGCTCCTCGGATGGTAGAACTGAATTGTACGGGTTGCCGCGAGTCTTCGGGCGCTATCCATGGTTCTTGTTGGGTACAAGAGAAAAGGAAAAGTGTGAAAAGGATAACTAAATTGCTCTTTTTTAGTTGCATATCGGATGTGGGTTTAGTTTGCTTGACCCAAAGCTACAAAATTTAAGTTATATATTATTACGATGGTGCAAAAAAACACTATGGATATTTTAAAGAGGTTAACGGGATATGACAATTGTGTTACGAGAATCCTTTTTTTTCTAACCAACTATTAGGTACTGGCTCAAAGTTGCAATAAAATGTAACTTATTTATGAAATATCTTCTGGAAGTGACAAAAACATGTTTTATAAAATGTTTTTGAATATATGTGTAGGGTGAAGTTTCGAATAATGTGTATTCAGGCTGTTTACGTGTGTTGTTTCAATTGGAGTTGTTGGAGTTTTAGATATTTTAAGTGAAAAGATGTCTTGCTGTAGTAGGTGAGGCAATAGTCTTATTGTAAATAAATATATTTGATACTTGTAGTGTGATTGTAGCAGGAAGGCCAATGCTTTGTTCTTGTGAATATGTAGGAGAATGGTTATACGGGTGAGTGTGAGGTATATAAGTGTTTCGGAGTGATTTTTCTTAACAGTAAGTCTTTTATTGGGTAGGTATAAAAATACAAACCATCAAATAGGTGTTATGATTTAAAACCTTTATGTTTATATATTACATAGTTTCTTGTAGCAAAAAGGATACTCTTTTTCTGTTTACAATCTATCTGTAGCCCTGTAAGGGCGTTAGAGGCCAGCCCAGGGTAAGCGAGCGAAGAGTAACGGAGCGAGTGCCACCCTGGGTTTAAATGGTGTGGGAAAAGTTAGTGCCGTAGGTACGGCACATAGTATATACACCACTTGCTTTGTGTCGTCCTTACAGGACTAACTGAAAAACAAACTACATAAACCCAGGGTGGCACTCGCTCCGTTACTCTTCGCTCGCTTACCCTGGGCTGGCCTCTAACGCTCTTACAGGGCTACAGAGACATCGCCCATCAAAAAAAGTTTATGAAAAAACTGAAGTAGATGTGTTAATGGGTTTTCGCTATCACTTTACTGACGAACTGCAAAATTGCGGAAAACCAGATAGCTTCCATGTGCATAGATTTGTATGTGATCTGTACAGGCTTCATTCAAGGTGCCCTGCCACCAGTTGGTAAAGTCGGAGAGAGGATAGCGCAGACCTTCACCATACAGGCCGGTAGCGCCGAAGTTAAAGAGGGAGATCTGTTGTCCCGGGAAGGTTTCGAGAAGTGCGTCGTTGCAAAGCGGAGTGAAAAGACCGTGATCGGTCATCATCTGTACAGAGGCTTCCTGTCTGTATTCCATCAGCAGGCTGATATTGCCCAGGGTATGGTCTTCCCGTTTGCCGGTGGCTCCTAAGATGAGAATCTCTTTCTTTCCTGCCTGTAGGCAAAAACGGAAGGCTTTGGTCAGGTCGTTGGTCTCCTGGTCTTCGATAGGGTGGAAAAGTGAGACATATTGCTCCCGGTATTCGGGCAATACCGAATCTCCGTCGCCGATAATAGCTGCGGGAATTCCCGATCGACGGATGTATTCGTTAGCGGCTCCGTCGCAGCATACGACGTATGATGCCTGGCTCAGCAATGTAACCGGAAGCGGATGCGAGGGGTAGTCTCCGGCAGCAAGGATCACTGCTTCGGGACGGTATGCGGTGGTAAGGAGCGGAGAGAAAGTCATGCTGTATTCGGCTTTTGGTTCATCATCTTCTTCCATTTCAGGTAGCCAAAGATAGCAATTATGGTGTATAATGCATACAAAGCGGCCGTGAAATGCAGGTCTTTGTAGATATAAAGTCCGGCACTGACTATGTCGACCCCAATCCAGGCCAGCCACTGCTCTACATATTTACGGGCCAGCATCCACATTCCTACAATGCTGAGGGCGGTGGTAAAGCTATCCAGCCAGGGTACATCGCTGTTGGTAAAGTGGATCAACACCCAGGCGATCAATAGCCAGGTGACGATAAAGACAATTGTCAGAGGCAGGTATTGCCTGCGGTGTGTGCGGGTGATGGGAAGTTCGGTCTTGTGCTGTTTGTCTCCTCCGTATTTCCAGACGAACCATCCGTAGACAGCTACCACCAGGTAGTAGATGTTGATACCAAAGTCGGCATAGAGCCCGGCTTCGTAATAGACAAAGAGATAGATTGCAGGCATTATTATGCCTGCAATCCAGAGGTATATACTGGCTTTGTATTCGAGCCACAGGTAGACGAGCCCAACGAGGGTGCCAAAGATTTCGAGATAGTTCATCAGAAACGAAACGTCAGGTGAGCCAGAATGTTTGTTCCTGCATTGGGATAATAGGCAGCATAGTATGCTGTATAGGCCAGTTTGCTGTTTTCGTCCTTTACCCGGCTCTCTCCCTCATACACGGCATTTCCCGATGCGTATCCGTTGCTCTCGTATTTGGTATTGAACAGGTTGTAGATGGTCATCCCGACACTGGCCGATCGGATACCGGGAAGGCGGAATCCATAGCTGAGGGAGAGATTGCTGATGAAATAGCGATCGAGGGTACACTCTTCACTACCCGAGTTGTTGAGGTATTGCTTGCCTACGTATTGCGACTGGAAGGCAGCTTCCCATCCTTTGTGTTGGAAAATGAATGTACTGTTTCCCATAAAGTCGGGAGAGAAGGATATAGGGGTGTTGCCCAGGTAGCGGGTAATCTGCGAAATGCTTCCTTCGGGAGTGTACATTGTTTTCCATTTCTCGTTGACATCATTGAGATACTCTGTGTAGTTTTTGATGCGGTTGCGGCTGAATGTCGCATTCACATCCCAACGCATCCAGGGGGTAAAGCGAAATCCTGCAGACAATTCTATCCCCATGCGGTAGCTGTCTTTGACGTTCTCGGCTACTGCCTCTCCGATCTCGTTGAGTTGTCCATTGAGCACCAACTGATCGGTATAATCCATGTAATAAAGGTTGGCTCCTGCCGTCATCCATTCGTTGCGATAGGTATACCCCAATTCGTAGTCGAACAGTTTTTCCGCTTTGGGGTATTGGGTAAAGAGTCCGTCCGTATAATTGTTGCGGGTAGGTTCTTTCTGCGCTATGGAGAAAGAAGCGTATACGCTGTGACGGGTGTGAAATTGCCACACCAGACCGGCTTTGGGGTTGAAGAAGTGGAAAGATTCGTTGATGGCCAGTTTCTGTAATTGTCCCGGTGAACTGGTCCAGTCCCACTTGTCGTTGTTGCCATCTATCTTATAGTTGATGCCCCGGTATTGGAGGTCGAGGTATCCGTTGAGTCCCGGCAGCAATTCGTAGTTGGCTTTGGCGTAGATATTACCATCGGTCTTTTTGCCTGTATTGCGGTAATATTCGTGTTCGGCATCCAGATTGCCGAGGTAATTCTCTATCCACATGACTCTTCCATAGTGGTCGTTAGTGTAGAAATTGAGACCTCCGCCGATAGAGGCAGAGAGGCGGTCACTGGCATAATTCAGCGAAAAGATACCTCCTCCGAAATCGCTGTCGACCAACTTGCGGCGTACCAGGTTCTGGCTTTCTATGGTCTTTCCGTTCAGTTCAAAAGGAGTGAGTCCGTATTCGATCAGGGTACGGTCGTTTTTATACTCTTCATAGTATCCGAATCCATCTGTATAGTGCAGGGCTGCATTCAGGTTCCACGAAGGAGAGAGAA
>DALZBD010000009.1:0-21975 GCA_031977515.1 Bacteroides sp.
ACAACAAACTGTTCCGACTGGGAACAAGCCGACTGGCCAACCTGCTTCTTTCGGATATAAAAGGAGAAGTAGTGAAGTTCTTCTGACAGCAGACCACTCTATCATAAAAATAGCCCTTTCACCGCGCTTTTGCCAGAAGAAAGGGCTGTTTTGTATATCTATTTTCAATAGATCCTGAAGATTATTTGTTGCGATCGATCAGAAAATTCAGATAGTTGATCAAGGATTGTTTGATGGGAGTATCCGGAAAAGCCGTAAGCAGTTTCTCTGCACGCTCTTTGTATTCATTCATAACCTGATAGGCATATTCGATCCCTCCGTTCTCCCGGGCAAATACGATCAGTTCTTCTATATCAGCAGAGGTCGCTTCAGCGGTGCGCACACGCGTAGCCAATTCTTTCATCTGTTCATTGCCGCAGGTATTCAAAACGTGAAGCAACGGAAGGGTGAGACGGCCTTCCAACATATCGTGTCCGGTAGGTTTGCCAATATCCTCCCCTTCGAAATAATCGAAAATATCGTCACGGATCTGGAAGCAGATACCAATACATTCTCCAAATTCACGGGCAAAGCGCACCGCTTCTTCATCGGCATTCACCGAAAGTATAGCGGTAGTGGTACAGGCAGAGAACAATGCCGCGGTTTTCTTGCGGATTACAGTGAAATAAGTCTCCTCCGAAAAAGTCTTACTGGAAAGATTGGATAGCTGAAGCAACTCCCCTTCTGAAAGATCCTGCCCCAGGTGAGAGATCACCTCAATGATCCGCTGATTACGGGTTTTCGCAGCTTCCACCAGGCAGGTCGCCAACAGATAATCCCCTACCAACACAGCTACCCGGTTGTTGAAAACGGCATTTACCGAGGGTTGGCCGCGCCGTTGCAGACTTTCGTCCACCACATCGTCGTGTATAAGACTGGCCGTATGAAGGATTTCTAAGGAGACTGCGGCATGCAAGGTTTCACAGGGAACTTCTCCATACAGCCGGGCAAGCAACAGCATGAGAACCGGCCGCATACGTTTGCCGTTTCTATATAAAATATGGGCAACCACCTGCTCCAACAAGGCATTGGAACTGGTAAGAGATTCCTTAAAAAGTGCGTTGAAATCTTCCAGTTCGCTTAATATCGGTGATTTGATAAGAGCCACTCTTTCCATGCCTATGCAATTTGGGTACAAAAGTAGCAATAAAACAATTAATACGGTATTTTTTCGTATTTTTACCCTGTAAATTATCGAAAAATATGAATAAAAATAACAAACTCTTTTTACTGGATGCATACGCTCTAATCTACAGGGCCTATTATGCCCTGATACGAAATCCACGGGTCAACTCCAAAGGTTTCAATACATCCGCTATCCTCGGATTTGTGAATACCCTTGAAGATGTACTCCGTAAAGAGAACCCTACACATATCGGGATTGCATTTGATCCTTCCGGCCCTACTTTCCGGCACGAAGCCTACGAAGCCTACAAAGGACAACGCGAAGAGACACCGGAAGCCATCCGGCTTTCCGTACCTGTCATCAAAGAGATCATTCAGGCCTATCGCATCCCTATCTTAGAGGTGGCGGGCTTTGAAGCGGACGACGTGATCGGTACGCTTTCGCACCAGGCGGGCAAACAAGGCATCCTGACTTATATGATGACTCCCGATAAAGACTACGGCCAGCTGGTGGGTGAAAATGTATTCATCTACCGCCCCAAGTATGGAGACAAGGAATATGAGGTCATGGGGGTAAAAGAGGTAAATGCCAAATACAACATCGACAACCCCTGTCAGGTGATTGATATATTGGGATTGATGGGCGATGCGTCGGACAACATACCCGGATGTCCGGGTGTAGGAGAAAAGACTGCACAGAAACTGATCTCGGAATTCGGCAGTGTGGAAAATCTGCTCGAGCATACCGACCAGCTCAAAGGTGCGCTGAAGACAAAAGTCGAAACGAACAGGGACGGAATCCTGTTTTCAAAATTTCTGGCAACGATCAAAATTGACGTACCGATCGAACTGGATATGCAGGCACTCGTCCGGGAAGAACGGGACGACGAAGCACTCCGGAAAATTTTCACCGAGCTGGAATTTCGTACGTTGATGGACCGGATCCTGAAAAAAGATTCTTCCGGACTTTTCTCCGCTTCGACTTCGGCGGACACAGGGCAGAAGATGCCTTTCCAGGGCGATTTGTTTGCGGAATTTCCGGCCGACTCCCCGGGCGAACCCAAAAAATCGAATTTTTCGTGTTTAGATTCTTTGAAAACAGACTATCAACTCATTGATACAGAAGAAAAAAGACAGGACATTATTCAAAAATTGTTGACAATTGATTTTTTCGCTCTGGACACGGAAACCACAAACACAGATGCAATCGACGCCGAATTGGTAGGGATGAGTTTCAGTTGGGAGGAAAATCAGGCTGTGTATGTGCCCGTGCCTGCCGACCGGGAAGAAGCGACAAAAATCGTACACGAATTCTTGCCCGCCTTCGAAAATGAGCATTCCCTGAAGATCGGACAAAATCTGAAATACGACATGATCGTATTGGCCAATTACGGAGTGGAGCTGAAAGGAAAACTTTTCGATACGATGGTGGCGCACTACGTACTTCAACCGGAATTGCGACACGGAATGGATTACCTGGCCGAAGTGTATCTAAACTATCAGACCATCCCGATCGAAGACCTGATCGGTCCGCGCGGAAAGAATCAGAAAAATATGCGGGATCTCCAACCGGAACAGGTATACAAATATGCCTGCGAAGATGCCGATGTAACGCTGAAGCTAAAAAATATATTGGAGAAAAAACTGGTTGAGAACGGAGCAGACTCACTTTTCTACGAAATCGAAATGCCTCTGGTACCTGTACTGGTAAGAATAGAGCGCAACGGGGTGCGTATCGACACAGAGGCCTTGAAAGAGTCTTCACAACACCTGACCGAACGTCTGCAGGAAATAGAAAAAAACATCTATGAACTGGCAGAGATGTCATTCAATATCTCCTCTCCCCGCCAGGTGGGAGAAGTACTGTTTGAGAAACTCAGGATCAGCGACAAGGCCAAAAAGACAAAGACGGGACAATACGTTACTTCGGAAGATGTATTGGAAAGTCATCGTCACAAACATGAGATTGTGGGAAAGATCCTGGAATATCGCGGACTGAAAAAACTACTTACCACCTACATAGATGCACTGCCGCAATTGATCAACCCAAAGACGGGAAGAATACATACCTCTTTCAATCAGACGGTGACGGCAACGGGAAGATTGAGTTCGAGCAACCCCAACCTGCAAAACATCCCCATCCGCGACGAAGATGGGAAAGAGATCCGCAAAGCATTCATCCCGGACGATGGATACCTATTCTTCTCGGCCGACTATTCCCAGATCGAGTTGCGCATCATGGCACACCTCAGCGAAGATAAGAACATGATCGATGCCTTCCTGAGCGGATACGATATTCACGCGGCTACAGCGGCAAAGATCTATAAGAAAGACATTACGGAAGTGACCCCGGACATGCGCCGGAAAGCAAAGACTGCCAACTTCGGTATCATCTACGGTATCTCTGTATTCGGCCTGGCCGAACGCATGGGAGTAGATAGAAAAGAGGCACGCGAACTGATCGACGGTTACTTCGAAACCTATCCGCAGGTGAAAGCCTATATGGACAAGAGCATTGAGGTGGCGCAGCAAAAGGGTTATGTGGAGACCATCTTCCACCGCAAACGCTTCCTACCGGATATCAACTCACGCAACGCGGTAGTACGCGGATATGCCGAACGGAATGCCATCAATGCTCCTATACAGGGAAGTGCGGCAGATATCATCAAAGTAGCTATGGCACGGATCGATCAGCGCTTTCAGGCAGAGCACCTGCGGTCGAAAATGATCCTTCAGGTACACGATGAATTGAACTTCAGTGTAGCACCCGAAGAGAAAGAACGGGTAGAGGAGATCGTGATCCGTGAAATGGAGCACGCCTACCGTATGCACGTCCCTCTGAAAGCCGATTGCGGTTGGGGCAACAACTGGTTGGAAGCCCATTAAAAACGGACTGCGCTCCTTCAGTTTTACCAGGGACAAAGGCACAGAAAAAAGTCATAACTTTAATTAACTCTTCAACAGAAAGATTGAAAAACAAACATTTCTCTATCGAAGTGTATCGGGAATATCCGGCAAATGATTGGCCGGATATTTTTTTTGTACTTTTGATAGCTTTGTGAATCTTCTACAAGAAGTAACAAAAAGTTATTTTGCTAAATATTCATTCATAAAATATTCAAATATCAATCGTATTACTATATTTGCACCCGTATTCTACAGAATACACTAACAATTTGTCATCCATTTTAAAATCTACAGAAAACCATGAAGAAGGCAATTTACTTAAAAACATTTTTACTTTCAGCAGTTTGCATGTTAGTAACTTTGAGCGCCGGAGCCCGCACCAACGATGGCAACCTTGTATACAACACCGAAGAAAAAGACGGAGTTATGGTAGCTCAGACCGTATACAAAATAGAAGGTGGCACCCTGCTCAATCATATAAAATACAAGTACGATTATGACAATCGTCAGCGTATGACAGAGCAGGAAACCCTCAGATGGAACTCACGTAAGCAGAATTGGGAAAAGGATCTGTGTCTGCGTTATGCCTATGAAGGCAAACTGGTGACTACCACCTATTACAAATGGGATTCCAAAAAGAAAGAGTATCTGCTGATACCGGAAATGACGGTAACCATGGAAGCAAACTGATATTCTTTCGAAGGTTATAAGCTGAATCTTAGTTACGAATGAAAAAAACTAAAAATAAATTCTCACTCTAACAATTTCAGAAAAGCTGTCCGTGAGGACGGCTTTTTTTATTCAGGATAAGTCACGGAACAACACATATAGAACACGTTATTACTTTCCATCCGTAGTTAAACAGAAAAGTGAGAATAACTTTTTTCTACCTATAAAATATAGCTTTCTTGCCAAGCCTTTGGCACTATCGAATGTAACACATGCATTAGAAAGGCTATTTATTGGGGTATATAATCTTCCTGTAACCTCTGAACATAAATCAACTAAAATAAACATGAACCTTACCAACTCCCCTGTATCCGGCAATACAGGGGAATAAAAATCAGACACATCCTGGCATACTATTTCTCTAAAGATCCGGTCTATGGATTACCATCCCGGATTTTGTTTGAATGAGGTCATCAGGTCCATATCCCGCTGAGGGATAGGAAAGAGTTCGTGCTTTCCTTTGGTGGTATATCCTGTCCGGGCCAATACGTAATTGGGAGTGCCGCTTTCCGTAGTCCACCACATAGACAATGCCCGGGAAGTAGCTTGTATGGTCTCGTAATAGACTCCCCACCGGATCAGGTCCTGCCGGCGATGACCTTCAAAAGCCAGCTCGTAGGCACGTTCTGTGCGTACTGCCTCGCGGAATTCCTGCTGCGACATTCCTTCCGCCAGATCGGCCACAGAACTGGCAGAGCCAACAGGAAGACCGTATCCGCGCCGGCGCACCATATTTACTGCCATATACGCCTCGGAGGTAGGGGCCTGCTTCCACTCGTTGAGTGCCTCTGCATACAGCAGCAGGATATCTGCGTAGCGGATCAGGTACCAGTTCACATTCGATTTGTCGTTGTTGATGAGTTTATTTCCGGAAGATACATACTTCTCCGTATCCCACTTGGCGGGTGTATAGTTTTGTTTCTCTTTCTGTCGCTTGTCCGGATCGGCATCATTGGCGATTGCCGTCTCGTCGCTGTCGCTCCCTCCACGTGCATAAAGGATCTTATCCGGGTTGTACTGGTAATTGGCAACAGATAGATCCCTCCTCAGGTCGGCAGGATATTGCCGCCAATCCAGCACAAACGTATGTACCACCTTCACATTTCCGGCGTTGCTGCCCCGCTCTCCGGCAATGGCCGTCGTCTTCACGCCGTTCCATTTTCCGATACGGCCGCACGGGTCAGCAGCCGCACCCGTAGTGGTCGGTGTATAAAAGCTTACTTCCATGAGGCTCTCGGTCGGGTCCCAGATACCGTTGCAGGTATTTTGCCAGAGCTGCCCGTAATCTTCCAACAAGCCGTGCTTGCCCGACTCTACGAGGATGCGGGCTGTATGGGCAGCCTGTTCCCATTTCGATTCATCCTGTACGGGATATCCGGCCCAGGTAGCATACACTTTGGTCAACATACCCAAAGCAGTACCCTTGGACAGTCGGAATTCAGTGTTGGACCGGTACGTATCATCCACCGCATAAGGCAAGTATTCTATGGCAAAGAGCAAATCCTCTTCAATGAATGTATATACATCTACCGGATCGGCCTGCACAAAGGTAGCAGGATGCTGGTTGGACATAGCTGTATTTGTCATCAGAGCAATGTTGCCAAATCGGCGCACCAGTTCGAAATAGTACCAGGCACGTAATCCGCGCGCCTCCGCCATATAGATCAGTGCCAGTTGCTGATCTTTTTCGGAG
The DNA here is from genome assembly GCA_031977515.1 of Bacteroides sp. Classification (GTDB taxonomy): domain Bacteria; phylum Bacteroidota; class Bacteroidia; order Bacteroidales; family Bacteroidaceae; genus Bacteroides. The sequence goes on from DALZBD010000009.1 coordinate 6,494, forward strand.
TAGCTTCCGATCTTCCGCCCTACCCCTTCAAGGAAATCATTGGCATTGTAGATAGCGTTGTACAAGGTAGACCAACTCTGTTGCACCTCGGCCTGTGTAGAGTTGAAAGAGTTGGTAGGGATGATACGGAAGTTCTCGTTGGTACTTCCCTCCACCTGAGATATATCCGTACCCAGGTTGAACAGGATAGAAAGATGATAGCCATACATGGCATCGGTCACCATGTTGCGATAAACACCCAGCAACACAATTTCCGCCTCAGCGGCATTGTTGAGGTACTTGTTCTTGTCTACTTCGGTACGTGATTCTTCATCAAGCATATCTGAGCAGGAAACTATCCATAGACTACCCCAAAGGATAAACAGGAAATATATAATCTTTTTCATTGTGTTCATGTTTTAGAATTGAATATCCAGACCCACGGTCCACACCCTGCTTTTTGGATAGGCTCCCCAATCCAATCCCGGGGTCATCGGATTGTTGCCGGCCGTACTTACTTCCGGATCGTAGCCGCTGTATCCGGTGAGGCAGAAGAGGTTTTGCCCGGTAGCATACAGGCGAAGCCGGGAAATATGGGCTTTCCGGGTCCATTTCTGAGGGAGCGTATACCCCAGTGTCACATTCTTCAGCCGCAGGAACGAACCGTCTTCCACAAAACGGGAATAAACGTCGTTGGTGACATATCCGGTGGTAGAAGGCACTTTGTTCGACGCGTTTGTCGGGCTCCAGCGATCGGCTACCTCCGCCAGCATATTGGTACGTCCTTTCCGGGTCTGTGTGGCATAAAGCCGGGTAGCATTGTAGACATCGTTGCCGTAGTTGAACTGGAACATCACGCTCAGGTCTATGCCCCGATAGACAAAGGTATTGGTAAACCCTCCGTACCATTTGGGTATCGCGTTCCCGATCACCGTACGGTCGTTGGTCGTAATCACGCCGTCTCCGTCCTGGTCTTTGTATTTTACGACACCCGGCTCTACGATACCGTAGCGTGGATTGTCTACCACACCCTCTTTCAGCACTACTTTTCCATCCGGTGTAGTCATGAAGTCCGAACTCTGGTAGATGCCATCAAATTCATACCCGTAGATAAGCCCCAGCGAAGAACCTACCAGGGCCACATAATCGTTTTCGGTAAAATTACCGTCAAATCCCGAACGGGTATACATTGCATCCACACCGGACTGCAGCGAACGAAGTTCGTTGCGGATAAAGGAAATATTGAAATCGGTGTTCCAGAAGAAATTTCTTGTCTCTATATTCACCGTATTCAGGCTCAATTCCAGACCTTTGTTACGGATCTTACCGATATTCTGGTACTGTGAAGTGAATCCGGTGACATGCGCCAGAGACTGGGCCAGCAACAGGTCTTTGGTATTCTTCACAAAGAGATCCGCAGTCAGGTTGACCCGGTTGTCCCAGAACCCCAGATCCATACCCAGGTTGACGGTCGTAGAACCCTCCCATTTCAGATTCTCATTTTTGATCTGTTTGGGTTGCAACACAGTCACCGTATTGCTCCCTACCCCGTATTTGCTCTGCTCGTACAGATCCAATGACAGGAAGCTGGAGATACGGTCGTTGCCCACTGTGCCCCATCCCAGTCGTATCTTCAAGTTGGAAAGCGTCTCTATATCTTTCAGGAAAGCCTCTTCAGATACTCTCCATGCCGCAGAGAAAGAAGGGAAATATCCCCATTTGTTCTTTTTGGAAAATACCGTAGAGCCATCGGCACGTACAGTAGCAGTGAGCAGATATCGATCGTCGTAGTTATAATTTCCCCGTGCAAAGAAAGAAAGCAGGGTTTTCTCTCCGAAGTCAGTAGCCACTTTACTCGGAGTAGCCCCGATACCCAGGTTGTCATTGCCCAGGTTATCGAACGGAAAATCCATAGCCTGTCCCAGCAGATATTCGTTGCTGCGGTAAGAAACCTCCTGCCCCAGCATCACATCGTAGCGGTGTTTGCGTATCTTCTGTTTCCAGGTCAGGTTGTTGTAGTTGGTCCAGCGCAGGTCACGTCCCATCTGGGTTTGCCCGTAAGGTTTCTGCCCGTTGCGATACGCCTCTTTCGAACCGTCTTTGTAAAAGAGATCGTGGCGACTGTTGGTAGTATTGTAGGTACCTGCTGTTCGGAAAGTAAGGCCTTTGATGATCTCCCAGTTCAGCGAAAGGTTGGCAGACCACATCTCCGAACGGCGGTTGTTGGTCACCGACTGGGTCTGTACCACCGGATTCACCTGCGCCAGGCTACTTCCATCTTCCAGCATTTCGGGATCTATGGCAGAAGCCAGCAGAGTCTCATCGTCTATTTTAAGTCCTCCTGTAGGACGCGCACTCAGAATCTGAGCCAGCATATTGAAACGCCCGGCATCGGCAGTAGTACCCACCCCTTTCCGGTTGGTCAGGGTATAGTTGATGGTAGCATCCAACCTAACGTTCGTTGTGATCTTCTGGTTCATCCGCAACTTGGCTGTCGTCTTGTCAAATCCACTGTTGTTGAAGATCCCATTCTCGTCGTACCGGGCAAACGAAAAGACATATTGGGTCAGTTCGTTTCCCCCATTCACCGATACATTGTGATCCTGCGACCAGGTCGGACGGAAGGTCTCTCCCTGCCAGTCTACCCCCTGCACACCTATATAATCGTCCAGCGACTGATAGGTATACGGAATGCCGTCGTTGTCTTCTCCTTCTTTATAGTAGGTATCGGCATATTTACTGTTTACCTCCGACTGCAACCTGACAAACTCATAAGGTGTGAGCAGATCCAGGGTTTTGGATATTTTCCGGTACGTAGCCGAGGCATTGTAGCTGACTACCGGACGACCTACCTTACCCGACTTGGTACTTACCATCACCACACCGTTGGCTGCACGTGCCCCGTAAATAGCCGCGGAGGAGGCATCTTTCAGAATTTCAATAGACTCAATATCGGAAATAGCCAGATGGTCGATATTCTCCACCTGAAAACCATCTACAATATAGAGCGGGGAAGCGTCTCCGGTGAGGGTCCCCACCCCACGGATGTTGACACTGAAGCCGGCACCGGGCGTACCATCTGTCTGGGTGATCTGCACACCGGCCACCTGCCCGCCGAGAGCCTCCATCACCGAACTGGTCTTAAACCCTTCCACATGTTTGGAAGAGACGGAAGAGACCGACCCGGTGAGGTCGCCCCGCTTCATGGAGCCGTATCCTACCACCACTACCTCTTCCAGGGCAGCATGGTCGGGTATCATCTGTATAGTCAACGATTTCTGATCCTGTACCCGTATCTCATAAGGTTTGTATCCGATGTAGGAGACAGTCAGCAAAGCGCCTTTGCCGGCATGGATGGTAAACTGACCGTCTATATCGGTCACCGTTCCTGTGCCGCTGCCTTCTATACGGACAGTAGCACCGATCAGCGGCGTATTGGTTTCGTCGTTCACCACTCCCCGAATGGCCTGCTGTGCATACAGCCCCATCACCAGGAAGAGCACCAGAAAAGTAAATATCCCCCTCCGGCCAATTGTATATGTATCGTACTTCATAACTTGTGTTTTCGATTTATTTAAACTTCGTGTCAAACCACATGACCAGCGGGAAAGTCTGTCCCCCACTTGCCGGATCTGTACCATTGGTCATAAAGGTCATCTGCCCGATCATAGCTCCGTTGGCCGGATCTCCGTTCTGTATCCATTTATTGGGATTGACCACTACCGAGTAGTCTCTGGCATCCACATAGCCCAAAGCCACTTCGAGGGTATTGGTACCTTTATCAGTATTGGCATAGTAAGACAACGGATGTCGGGAACTGTAATTCACTCCGCTGTTGGGCAATGCTTCTTTATACTGGTCCCACAGGTATTGCAGGAAAGAATCTTCCACAGAGGGTTGACCATCCTTGTGGCTTCCCTGGAAATTATAATAGTTGAAGTTGCGACGATAGTCCAGTGTGAAATTGACCGGATTATTTACTCCACGGATCACCGGTATAGCCGAACGTGCTCCGGTATTGGGATTCACCTTCAATACAAAAGGAGTATATTCTACAGACACACTCTCTCCCGTACTGCCCTGTGCTGCTACTTCGGAAGAGAAATGGAAGAAGACCGGCGTATCTACGGAGACCTCCGCTGCCGTACCCTTGCCCGCAGTAGCTGTCACCATCACAATACCGCACTGGGGAGCTTTCAGCGTAGAGAGCGTGATCTCACCGGTAGCGGGATCGATCTTCGTACCGCCGGTCTGATGCACCGCCGTGAGTTCATAATACAACTCTACTTTTGCATCCGTAGCTACAGGCACAGGTTTCACATCGGCCAGTTTTCCCCCTACAGGGATACGGAACTGATCGGCATAATTTTCCAACGGGGTCAGCTCCAGATTGTTGCCGTAACGCACATAGGTGAAATAGTTGGGATTTTCCAGTATGTTCAGACCAAACACAGCTACAGTCGGAGCCTGCGGATCGGTCTTCGGATTGGTTGCCTCCACACGCACCGTATAGTTTCCCAACGGGATACTATTGCCTTTGACTGCACGGATCACCCCTGCGTGGTCAATCGTCAATTGCCCCTGCAGGCGGCTGTCGAGTTCTACGAATTCAAAACGTACTTCATCTCCTTTCATTTCATCCGACGGACGGATCTCAAAAGCAGTAGCCTGGATCTCCTCCCGGTCTTCGTAAGCAAAGCCCATGATCGGTTCGATAAACTCCACTGCTTCCAACTGAAAGACTCCTTCAAAATTCACTCCTTCCGCAGAGAATGCATTGGCTACATGCACATCGATCAGGTATTTTTCACCGGCCTTCATTCCGTGTCCGCTGGCTACAGACAAGACACCGGTCTGTGCATCTATATGTATTTTATCTGTCGCAGGCTCTACAGACAGCATACGGTAGGTCAACCCTTCCAGCGATCCCTTCAGTACAGGCGGGTTGCTGACAAAGGTAGTAGCACCGCTCAGTTCCGTCTCCTCTTCGATCTTTCCGGTAGCAGGCGTATAGTTCAACTCCAGCGGACGGGACGTGATATTGACCCGAAGAACGTTTTCAAAGATCCCTTCGTCTTCGCCGGAAGCACCGGTAGTCAGTTTCAGCGAAAGCACATAGACTCCCGGTTGAATGACTGTATTTCCCTGTACGACAGATATCTCTCCGGTAGAGGAGATGGCAAAGAAATGAGAGTAGTCGCTACGGGCTATTTCGTACTTACGGATGGATACATGCGTGCCTTGTGTAGTCACCTGGGCGGTGGGCAATAACACCTCTCCGGTAGTATCCAGCACATCAGCATACTCAACCTGTAGCATTTCCGGCTCTACGGTGATTCCCTCGGGTACGGGAGCCATCATCTGCACCTCGACAATATCTGCAAATTCATACAATTGCCTGCCGGACATACAGGATACAGAAAGGCGATACCACCCTACAGGAAGATCACCGGTCTGGGTAATGGAGATCATTCCCGTCTCCGGATCGATCTCATAACTGCTTTCCGCAGCCGGATAGGGTGCGTCATCCAGCGTGATGGCTGTGAAGCGAAAACCGGAAGGAGTTGCACCGATGTAAGTCGGGCTGCTGATCACTCCGCTCATGGAAGGGCCTATATCTGTCATACCGGAATAAAAAAGAGCAAATCCTGTCTTATCTGTAGTTTCAGTATCCGTACAGGATACACAGGTCAGAAGCCATAGAAACAAGGTCAGAAATCCGAGGGATCTGACCGTACATCTTTTTCGGTTCATTACTTGAGGGTTTTATGTTGTAGTTATATCTCATAGTTCAGTTCATAGTTGCGGCCACCGACCGTTACTTTCAGAGCAACTCCATTCTCCCGGAAAGTATCGACCAGAAACTCCGCGGAAACTTTTACCTCTTCCGCAGAGCCCTGGACCGGATAGAGGACGGTGATAAAACGGGCCACCTGATCCGACGACTTTACAGTCTGTACGGAATAAGCTTTCCGGGCTGTAGTGACTCCGGGTCGGTAGGAGACCTGTCCGTCGAAAGGTTCTACAGAGAGGCTGCAATTGCTGAAAGAACGTACAAGTAGGTTGTTGCCATCGGCAAAAGCCGTATGTGCCCCGTTTGCTTCCGTATCCAGGATCACTTCCGTATCCCCTCCTTCGCAAAGATTGAAATGGAGGCTGACTGTTCCGTCCGCTGTGCCCACGCCTTCGTCGACCAGTACAAAGAATTCTTTCTCCACAAAGAATATATAACGGCGGTGCTTCAGGTCGGTGTACCCTTCGTTCTCGGTGACGATCACTTCCCAATCCGGCCGGACATCGCTTCCCAACAGCTGTCCCTTTGCCTGGAAAATGTCTTCATTGTCGAGTGTCTGGGTATTGTGTACACGTGTCTGGCGGTACCAGATACGATCTGAATTGTTTCCTCCCTGTGTGTAATACGCATACACTCCGGTATCCGGAAAGAAATTACGTCCGTTGTGATAGAGTTCAAAGGTACCGTTATCAGGTTGGTTGTGGCTCCAGATCCGCAGTGCTTCGTCGCTGTAGTTGTTGCTATGGATGAGTACGGTGGAAGAGGGTTCCCAGCCGTTGCGCAGCACATAGTATCCCGACCGGTCGAACAGACGGGGAGAAAGATCAGGTCTACTGCCCTGTGCTCCGGCAGAAGCCATATACAACAGTGCGTCATGATCCGGAAAGAGTTCTGTATACCGTTTGAAATTACGGGTCAGTACACTGCATGTCCACGAGTCGGGACGGGTATCATTGAATCCGGGTACACACGCTCCGTTCAACCGGGTATTGAAGAAGACCGGCCAGGTGAAGTGCATCACCACTTCTGTTGCTTTCCGCAAAGCCTCTCTCGAATCTGCAGGCAAGCAGCCCGATAGATTATTGTATTCCAGCAGTTTCATTACGTCATAAAAGTCAGCAAGGGCAGCAATGTGATAGCTGAGATCCAGTTCCACATGCATACCGTCTCCGAGGAACTGCTCTTTCACTTCTTTTCCCAATATGCCCGTCCCCATATCCAGCCAGAGCGATGCATTTTTCAATTCCGGAAACAGCACTCCGGCAAAAGTCAGCGCATTGGCCTGAGAGATCAGGATATTCCCGCTCTCATAAGGATGATCCTTGAGGAAATCAGCATGTTGTGCAAAATGCACCAGAAAGACAGAAAGCCACTGTGGAGTGAAGTTTACTGAATTCTTGTAATAGTCAAACAATTCCACCTGTCCTGATACCCGCTCTGCTGCCTGCAACTGCCACCAGGTAGTAGTATTGGTACCCGTGGAAGGCATGGAGTTCTGTAGAAGCCAGTCCGTGTAGGTATCCATCCAGGAGTGGAGGTATCTTTCTTCTCCGGTAGCACGGTATACACGCGCCTGCGGTACATACCACTGATGGCGATGCAGCTGTTTCTGGTACTCATCATCTGCCCCCTCCGGCCGGAAGTTCCAGTCGATGTTCCCGTCTTTTTTCAGGGAATAGGGCTTTTTTGCATCCGCATCTTCATAATAGTTATTCACAAAAAAACGATAGTCGTCCAGGGCATAATCCGCCTTGAGCCGGTCATCGTCCGTAGCTGTCACATTCAACAGGGAAACATGAGGATTTTGTACCGTAGTACGCATCCGGTAATACTCGAGTAAAGCATGGGTGGCCAGATAATACTCATCTGCCTCATAGTAATCCTTTACCTGTTCCAGACCCGGATAATCGAGGTTAAGCACTTCGAACAGTTCTTCCCGGACCACGTCATTGGAAGGTGGGGAGACAATTCCGGGCGGGTATTCTCCTTCTGTCCATTCGTCATTCTTATCCGTACAATTGCTGAAAGTCAGCAGGCTCAGTACACAAACCAAAAGGTGCTTCATACACAATAAGATTTTACAGTTAAAAAGTTCTTTTTTCATCGGATAAAAATACGAGATACACACTACACCGAACGCTCAGAATGTGCAGACATTGGTCGAAAACCGATTATTTACTACGAATATTGTTGAATGAAATATCACTTTTATGCAAAAGCCTGGTAATAACACAAAAAAAAGAGACAGACAGGAAAGATTTTTTATAAATAAAACAAGGCTTTAAATAGCCGGGACGAAACTATTCATTCATTAGAATCTAACAACTTTTCGGAAATACTTGGAATTATCTTTTTCAATTCTCTACATATTTAGAGTTACAAGAAGGCTTCATCTATTATATTTCAGCTAAAGTTTTTTATAATAAGAGACTGGTGAAAAAATCATAAAAATAATAAACAATATATCGTATTTCTTTCACGGATTTACAAACAGATAGATTCTGCTTACACATTTCTATTTAGAATCATCATAGCACTGATGGCTATAAGGCAAGAGAATATACATTCAAACAATTGTAAAACAGAGAATCGTAATTATTACTATAGTAGAGAAAATTAGGGTGCCATTCCACATTTTATACAAAAACCGCTTCCTATATTACACATACAGGAAGCGGTATCTTACAATTAATGCTATAGAGAGATTTATAAAAAACAACCAGACTCACCTGTCTGGCAGTTTACGTATTACTTATATAACAGAAAAAAGAAAACGGGGGATATTTTGCAAGGAAGACATGTTCCCCCGTTTTCCTTACTAAAAATGTGTCCGGAATCAATTATTTTGTGGTCTCAATTGTATATAGTTGAATCCAAATTCGCCCTTACTATCCCGGGTCAAATAATTACTTCCCCCTGCGATATTAACATAAGCAAATCCGGTCATTGCACCGGCAGGGTCCGCAATGCTGATTACCTGATTAGTTGAATTATTATTGGAAACACCATATAGAATCGTAGCCTGGGAAAGAGAACCCACCCCATTAAATGCCCAAAGTACTATAGGAGTATTATCAGAAGGATCCACTGCTAATTGTTGATATTCCAGTGCAAATCTACCGGCATTCTCCTCATACTTCAAAACTATAGGCCAATCCAGATCACCAGTCATAATGTAAGAGACTTCTTCTTCAAGAGGTTCAATTTTCACATTCCTTGTGCGGGATACTCCAGATGCAATAAAATCATTCACATAGGAAAGAGTGTAATCTCCAATAAACTCTTCGTAGTACATATAGGGCAGATTCCTTCTGATCTGTCTCACTGTATATGTCTGCTCCCTTTCACCTATCACAAATGTAATAACACCTTGTCTGTTCTGAAAATTAGACGAAGTAGCCGATAGAGTAAATTCATCTCCATCTACTGTCCAGGTAAGCCAGTCTTCTTCTATCTTCACTTCATAATCCGTATTGATCTTCACCGTACCGGTTACAGACCCTCCTTTAACAGAGAGGTCAATAATTCCGGTAGTAAAATCTAATCCATCCAGCCACAATACAGTACCTAACTGAGTAACAGGAACAATTACTTCATCCGCACCCGACCTAATCGTCAAAGCAGCAGTTCTACCTGTTATTTCATCATTTTTACCGACTGTCACAGCAACAGTATTTCCTGAGACAGAGGCTACACACCATTCCTTATTCGAAACAGCAGAGACCTGTGATGCAGCCTCAATAACGATTGTACCGATTCCACCGGTAGGCTGAAACGTTACCTCCGCAGAAACGACCTGTATAGACGATCCCTCGTATTCTGTTCCACTCTCGTCGCATCCAGACAGTAATAAGAGCGACACAACCACCCAACAAATTGCCAGAGTATATTTTAATTTCATATGTTTATTGTTTTTCCAATATAATATAATTGAATCCAAAATCTCCCCAACCGTCACGCATCAGATAATTGTTATCAGAAACATTTATCCAGGCAAAACCAGTTGCCCTGTTTGTGGGATCATGCACTTCAATATACGGGTCTTCAGGATCACCACTATACGTTCCATAAAGAGTTACTATCGGCAGACTACTTACACCATTAAAGGACCAGAGAACAATTGGAGTTCCATCTGAATAAGAAGATACCTGCTGATAATCTATAGTAAACTGACCATTGTACCGATCATATCCCAGAACAACCGGCCAGTTGAATTGACCTGTCATAGTAAAAGATACCCCTTCTACCAGAGGATCAATCCGAACAGTTCGTGATTTCCATTGCCCACTCGCAATATAGTCATTGATGTAATACATGGTATATACTCCAATAATTTCCTGATAAGACAGGTAAGAAGGGTCTATTTCAGGAACTAAGGACAAATCACTTCCTCCTGTACTTACATATTTACCCTCAGTGGCATTCCATTTCATACTTTCAATCACAATACCACCCGGAAGCTCCACCGGTTCAGAGAACCTGATTCCCTCTGTGGTATAAACTGCATTTTCAGACACTGTAGCATCCCCTATAGTAAATGTATAACTATGATATGAATTTAATGACACAGTACCCAACAAGCTACCCGACTGTATGAGATTGAATTTTGAATAAACCATTGTGGAATAAATGATATCATTTATTCCTGCCAACAGAGTTTCCCAGTTGGTTCCGGATTCCAGACGGGTCAGTACAATTCGGTTTTTATTCTTCTTCCCTTTCAGTTCAATCCGGTCTTCCGTCACCGACATAAATATAAATTCATAATCCCCCTCTAAGGTTACAGGTGCTCCCAAAGGTTCAGAAAAAGCATGCAGCAATTCATTGTAAGTATCAAAAGTCAGTACGGGACCCTGATCACCAATCAATCTATACAAAGATTCAGACTGATGATACGGGTCAGAAACTACTCCGTATATGTCTGTCCATACCAGATAATCAGCCGCCAGAGCAACTTTACCATCTTTGAATGAACACAAATAGTTATATCCTCCCAATGGGGTATTTTGACCTCCGGCATAGTATTCCATTAACCAACCGGCAGGCGCACTTTCCAGGATCTGGTTATATTCGGCAAGGGCCCGATTCATTCTGTTTGCAGCCGACTCGTCGAAAATATCCTTTTCTTCAGATACACAACTATGCAAACATAATAGAGCCACAATCAATTCTATATAAAATCTGAATGTTTTCATCCTCATGTAATTTTTAATAAAGATTTTCTAAATCCAACAATGGCATCTCCAACGAACGTCTGCGTATGATGTCACGCAAGGCATACACATCAATCTCCCAGCTATCACGGAAATAATTTTTCATGATTTCAAACTTTTGTTCGATAATAGCTCTTCCTGCACTACCCGCAGCAGCCAGAATATAATCCCACTCATCCGGTGAATAGGTCAGGAATCTGGAATACATCTCTACGAAATCCTCCTGAGGTGCACTGGCAGAATATCTGGAAACAAAACCTGACTGAAAAGCCTGCAGGTCTGTCAATTGATACCAGTTTGCACCAATATAGTCTCCCTCTGTAATCAATTCATAAGCAGGATCATAATTCTTTGTCTGATGGAGGATATGGGCAAACTCATGGTGCATGGTATGGAAATAACTCTCATTTAATGCATTGATATCAATAGTCAATTCATTTACATTATACAAAGTTACTTTCAATCCGCCTTCAGCCGTTCCCAAAACATAGGTATTGTTGTTGTTCCATGCACGTGAACCGATCATATGTAAGACTTTAGGCACATACGCCCGTGTAAAGTCCAAACCTGCCAGTTCATCATATGTTTCCAGCCAAAGATATTTTACCAATACAGCCAGCTGTTGTGCCTTATCTATCCGTGCAGGTACCAAATCAAATTCCATAGAAGATTCAATATCTTCCATTCTGTATTTCAAGTCAATATTGTAAGGATACACATAGTTATCCAGTATCCACAGGTCAAATTCATTGCGTTCCGGAGGATCCTGATCGAAAATACTGGTCGGATCCAGATCATCACTGTCACAAGAGCAAAACAGACCTATCAGAAAAACAGGTAGATAGTATATAAATTTTTTTTTCATCTTTTGTCAATTTAATGATTCAATCAAATATACCGTTATCTGGGATTAGAGGTCATTCCCGCACTAATCACTTCAGGAGGCAACTGAATAGCCCGCCGCGGATCTTCCGGTAAAAGTTCATCCATTACCTCAGAGACCGTAAAGCTACGATCGACCAAGCGTCTGTAAATAGTAATACCGTGTCTTTTTACATCCATCCAACGCCGTCCTTCATGTAGAGTCAGAATGCGACGCAAGTGCAATAAATAATGCATCAGATTTTCCTGTTCACCCGCCTCTACTGCATATAAGGCGGAGCTCAATGCCTTTTTCGGGGTGGGAGCTGTGGGAGTGTAATATTCCAGTCCATCATAAAAATCCAGAATATTCTGGTATGATGGAGTTACTTTTGCAAATCCCGACATAAAGATCGTCAGATCGCTATACGCTTTGGCATACTCCTTCTTTAAGATGTAGGCTTCGGCACGACAAAGTAAAACTTCATCCGTAGTAAAATGCACTCTGCTCGAATGGATATAGCCAGTATTAGCGACAGGGTCAGTAAATTCCATATAGTACCCCACCTTCCGAAAAATTATTTTATTTACAGATTCATTCCAATACGTCTTTACATGAAAATTATTCTGATCTCCCCAGGGACCCAACGCATGCATGGTTTCCGACTCTGCCACCAACCTGGAGTGAGCAAACTTATTACCTGCCAGATAAGGCCCACTTATAGTAGACCAGTTAGAGGTTGGAAAAGAGACTAATAATGTAGCCGGTGCATCCTTTTTCAGATACTCATTGGGCTGGATCACTCCATTAGCACTCAGACCTCCATACGCCTGCCAATTGCGTAGCATACTCTCCGGTCTTTCTCCCAATACCCAGTTTGCATATTCTATTACTTTATCAGGCTTATTATAATAAAGATTAAATAAAGAGGCAAAAGCATAGGCAGCTCGTCTGTTGAAATGGTATTTAGGTTGTTCATACAGATTATCGTCAATCAGTGGCAGTGCCTGCTCTATATCTGCATTTATTTTTTCATATACCTCAGCTACTGTGCCACGTTCGTAAGCAGGCTTTACATTGATTTCTGTCTCTATAGCATAGGGAATGCCCATATCTTTGTCACTGTCGGCTCCATAAGCCATACAGAAAGTATTTACCAAAAGAAAATGGTTATAAGCACGAGTTATTAATGCCTCTCCCAAGGCAGATCGTAACGTTTCCGGTTCTCCAAGTTCTTTGTATTTGTCCATGACCTGATTGGCCGCAGCAATAGACTTATAGCAGGAATTCCATATCTGATATTGACTGTCATTAGTTCTATCTGTCATATCTTTCCAGAAAAAAGTTTCCTCATGAAAATTATCATAATCCAGATTCCAGTCATACATATCGGTATTGTCACTCATGTATTCAAACATAAATACTTCCGAATTACCCGGATAGGCAGAAACCAATAATTTTTTCACTTTTTCTTCCGTATCTATCTCCGCCCGATTGTCCGGCAAAGTATCCAGAAAGTCATTACAGCCGGTAAGGAATAAACAACCTCCTGCTATTAATAGACTATATATTCTATTTCTCATATTCCATCTATTCATTTAAGTATAATTAAAGAGATACTCTCACTGAGAATGTAAATTGACGTGGCACTGGTGCAGCCACCCCTCCGGAGCTAAAAAAGACCGGGTCTTGTCCGTTAAGTTTCTTATCCGTATACAGATATACCAGATTGCTGGCCAACAGACGCAAGGAAATAGCATTGATATGAGGTGCAACCCATCTTTTGGGCAGATCGTAACTCAATGAGATTTCCTGCAATTTAATATATCCGCCATCAGCCACACGCTCTGTCGAATAGTTATAGACATTGTAAGCACGGGATAGATTACCAATGGTCTCATTCTGTCTATAATTAGCAATCACAGGTATATTCGTTTTCGTTTCATCGCCGGAAAGTACCCAACGGTTTTTAAATTCCTTAGGCATGGAAGTCAGGTCTGTATAAGAACTCTTAAAAACAGGATCAAGACGAATTTTATTTCCAAACGAATAGGTCATAAATACACCTAATTCCCAGTTCTTATAACGGAAAGTATTCTGCAAACTTCCTGTAATAGTGGGCTCGGCAGGGCCTTCATATTTCAGGAAATCAAGCTTCTCTCTTTCCTGAAGATTGATACTGGTAATGGTCTCTTCGCCATATTCATTTATAAATACCGGCAGACCTTCTTCATTGAGGCCAACAAAAGGAATAGAGAATAAAGCTCTGTGCGGATAGCCTTCACGTGCATATCCACCTCCGATCACCATATCCATTACACGGGAGGAATTGATCAGATCCGTAATTTTAGTCTTGTTATAAGAGAATAGAAAGTTAGTATTCCAATTGAAATTTCTCAACTGTATATTTTTGGAAGAAAGCGAGGCCTCTAATCCCCAGGATTTCATAGAAGCAGAGTTTGCATACTTCTGTATCTGTCCTCCAACTCCTTCCGTATTGACCAGCCCGATCAGGTCGTAGTTGTTTCTCTTGAACCACGAGAATACAGAATTAAGTCGGTTGTTCAGAAAACCGGCTTCTAAAGTCAGACTCAACTCATGCTTTTTCTCATAGGTCAGATCTTCATTCTTTAGATTCTTAATTCTCAAACCTGTTTCCTGTACATCAGTGAAGGGTCTATAAGGAATGTAACTTTCTATTTCGACCTCACTATTAGAAACCAGTGTTCCCGGTGGTAAATCACCCGTCATACTGTAACTACCAAACACTCTTAAATGTGAGATGACAGGTTTCCAGTTTTGGAAAAATGCTTCTTCATAAATATTCCAGCCCGCTCCTACATTCCACGTAGGCAACCACCTGGCAGTGGTAGCTCTTCCTAAGTTGTTTGATCCCTCATAACGCAGGGTACCGGTCAATACATATTTTCCATCAAAGCCGTAGGTAGGTTGTACTACATATGCCAGATTTCTGGAATGTGTATTTTGCAGAGTATAATAAGAGTTTCCGTCTTCTATACCTTTTTTAAAGAACTGGTAAGCATACGAGGCGATCTCTCCCATTTCATACTGCATTCCCCAACCTTGAAACCAGACATTATTTCTATCATAGGAATTCATTTCCATACTGCCAAATACATTCAGTGCATGGATTTCATTGAGAGTCTTTTCCCAATGTCCGGATAAACGGACATCGTATCCTTTCATTTTATAATCTGTCCGCCGATAGATCCCTCCATTTGGTAATACACTGATTTTTAATGCATATGGATCATCCGGATCTCTATATAGCAGAGGGTTCTTACTTTGAACCGTCGCATCCGGCATAGCGCGGTATGCCATCGCTTGATTCGAATCATCATGAATAAAATGATCCTGCATGGTATTTGCATATTTTACAGCTCCCAACAACTTCAGACTCAAACCGGATACAGGCATCCAGTTCACTTCTCCCTGAAATTTAAGATCCACAATATTATACTTCATGTTATTATTCTCCAATTCATGCATAATATTGAACGGAGCATAATTGCGGGTATAAAATGTATTGCTCTCCAGGGTACGTGAAGAATTCAATGCATAGCTATATGGATTTATATCAAAGTCTCTCTTTACATTTCCCGATACAGCATCC
>DALZBD010000010.1:0-21823 GCA_031977515.1 Bacteroides sp.
CTCTTGTTTATAATCTTTCAGGGCACGCCGGATCACATCGTATGCAATCTCTTTTCCATAGATATCTACCAGTACCATACGTGGGTTTTTGTTCGGAAGCAGGTCTTTATAGGTTGTGAAGTAATGTTTCAATCGATCAATGACCTTCTCTGGTAGCTGGCTGATATCGTTGTAGTTTTCATACACCAGATCGTCTTTCAGTACCGCGATGATCTTATCGTCTGCCTGCTGATTGTCCAATAGTCTCAATCCACCGATAGGACGGGCTTTCACAATGATGTCTCCATGCGTCACGTCTTTCTCGGTCAGGATACAAATATCCAATGGGTCATGGTCTCCCTGGATATCGGTGCGTTGCAACGCTTTGTTGGTGAGATCGGCTACCTGATGCGCGCAGTATGTGCGGGGTATGAAGCCGTAGAGTGCAGGTACCATATTGGAATATTTCTGCGGCCGGTCTATGGAGAGGTATCCCGACGGTTTATCTACTTCGTATTTTACCGTATCGGTGGGTACGATCTCGATGAATGCTGTGACTTCCTGCGGTTTGTTTTCTCCCGGATCAATACCGTGCCACGGATGAGCTTTGTGTCTATACATGATTTTTCCTGAATGTAAAAGGATTGTCAGAGGAGTTTCTCCTGTTCCTACATAACAACCGGAATGCTGCCTATGTTTGATCCCCGGAATCAATTTTACATCTATGCCCATGTAATTTTCCTGCTCAGCCGGACTGTTATAAAATAAATTATTTATCTTTGCTATACAAACCTCTTGCTTTTAATAAGCCGTTACCCATTTATACAATCATTCTGTTGACCGATCTGACCTTAATGTAAACAACAAAAATCATTTAAAGTCAGGACTTATGAAAATACACATTCTCTCTCTCTTCCTGTGTCTGTGCCCTCTTTGTCTGTGGGCGCAACAAAGCCAGGTGAAAGTCTCTTCTGAGCGTACAGCCAAAAACGAAATGGTCATTTGGGCCGAAAATTACTCTCACATGCCTCATACGATTACATTGAGGTTCGGAGAAGTAAACAATACTACAACCGTATCAGCCAATGAAAGCCGCAAATTTGTTGTCGGTTCCGGAAAAAGACGCCTGATGAGCCTGCGTCCTATAGATGCTAAAGGGTTTGTGTCGGCTCCTTTCCGGTCGTATACGGAGATCGGAAATACCATTGCCCGGCCCGATACGTCATTTGTATATCTTCTTCCTTTGCGTCCGGGCAGTCTTACCCAATGTAACGTGACCTCTGCTCTGGAGGGTTTTCTGGATAAGGATAAAGAAAAACGAACTAATGGACTGGTTATACGTACCCGCGAAGGAGATACTATTGTAGCTGCACGTGGAGGTATTGTTACAGACCTGAATGATAGATCCGTACCTTCTTCACAGGCGGGCAGAGTATTTGCAAGGGATGAGAATTATGTACAGGTTTATCATGCGGATGGTTCTTTTGCACTCTACCAGTTGTTTCAGGATGGCGGTATCTTTGTGAATCCCGGAGATGAAGTTCATCCCGGACAACCTCTGGGTGTGATAGGGGGAAGTCATTACCAGAATGGATCGCATCTGCGTTTCACTGTTTATAACTGGGAAGAGGTGGCTACGAATGATCCGGATAAATATAGAAAACGCAGCCATTTCTTATTTCCTAAGTTCTGGTTGGGAGAACATGGTATAGGTTTTCCGGAAAAAGGTATAAAATATACTGTGGAGCATCCGGAGGAATATATATTGTCTGAGATGAGCAAGAAAGAAAAGAAGAAGTATCTGGCAGGGAAATAAAGGTAGATTTACCAGAATAAAAGAAGCCCGGTTACAGTCTGTACTACAGACCGGAACCGGGCTTCTTTTACAATAGAAAATAGTTCTTTACTGAATATTCTTGCGCGTCTTGGCCAGGTATTTCTTCATCCCTTCCGCATCCTTGTTCTGGATGATATCCAGCAGGTTTTTCAGCTCCCGGCGGATATTCTCTACCTGCGAGGGGGTACGCGGGTTGAACAGGATCTCCTGCAACAGGTAGTCGTCTTCATTGAGTAGCCCTTTGGCTATAGCCATGTGCTTCTTGAACGTAGTACCCGGAGCCTCCTGATGTTTCATCACTGCCGAGAATACCAGTGTCGATACAAAAGGAATAGAGAGGGAGTAGGCTACCGTCTCGTCGTGCTCGTCGAATGTATATTCAAAGATATTCAGGTTCAGGGTCTGATAGAGATCTTTGAAAAATACTTTTCCGAGGTGGTCGCTTTCGCTGATCACAATGGCACTTTCGCTGCTCAGGTTGCTGAGGCTGGCAAAGGTGGGGCCGAACATCGGGTGACTGGAAACATACCGGAAACCACTCTCTTCGTAGAAAGCTTTCAGCCCGGTCTTTACGGAAGCGATATCACTCAGGATACAGTCTTTGCCCAGGGCAGGTATGACCTGCCGGAAGGCATCCAGGGTATACTTCACCGTAACAGCATTGATCACCAGTTCCGGTTCAAATTCTTTGATCTCTTCCAGTGTGGTAAACCGATAGGTATTGTATACAAATCTCAGTTGATGCGGATTGGTATCATACACAGCCGTTTCGTGCTGAAAACTCAATATATCGGTAAAGAAGGAGCCCATTTTTCCGGCTCCCAGTATCAGGATTCTCATGTTCTTTTCCTCCCCCGACAATTACTTCGCGTTGATGATCTCTATCTGCTGGCGTACAGACTCTTCGTGGATCGCCTCGAAGATATTCTTCATAAAGTCGGCACTCATGCCACAGGCTTCTCCCTGTGCTCCGCGTTTCTCCAGGATCTCGCTGTAGCGTCCGGTCTGCAACACGGTGATGTCGTGTTCTTTTTTGTACGTACCGATCTCACGTGCCACACGCATACGTTTGGCCAGTTCCTCGATCAGGTTGTTGTCGCACTCGTCGATCTGTTTGCGGAGTTCGTTCAGATTCTCCGTAGTCTGTGTCTCTTTGCGGATTACCAGCAGATTCAGGATATAATCCAGTACATCCGGTGTCACCTGCTGTGAAGCGTCACTCCATGCTTTGTCCGGTTCGCAATGGCTCTCTATGATGAGTCCTTCGAAGTTGAGGTCCATGGCTTGCTGACTGATCGGGGCGATCAGTTCACGCTTGCCACCGATGTGACTCGGGTCGCAGAAGATCGGCAGATTGGGGTAGCGACGGTGCAATTCGATGGGTATATGCCACTGAGGCAGGTTGCGGTAGATCTTTTTGTCGTAGCTGCTGAATCCGCGGTGGATCACACCGAGACGTTTCAGTCCGGCATTGTTGATGCGCTCCAATGCACCGATCCAGAGTTCCAGATCCGGATTCACCGGGTTCTTGATCAGGATAGGAATATCCACTCCTTTCAGCGCATCGGCGATTTCCTGTACAGCAAAGGGATTGGCTGTGGTACGCGCTCCTATCCAGAGCACATCGATACCTGCTTTGAGCGATTCGTATACATGCTTGGCGGTAGCTACTTCCGTAGATACATACATTCCGGTCTCTTTCTTTACGTTCTTTAGCCAGGTCAGTCCCTCTACACCGATTCCTTCGAAACCTCCCGGTTTGGTACGGGGTTTCCAGATGCCGGCGCGAAATATTTTCAGTCCTTTGTCGGCCAGTTGACGTGCGGTACACATCACCTGTTCTTCGGTTTCCGCACTACAGGGTCCGGCAATTACGATAGGTCTTTTGGACTCCATGCCCGGTAGTAAAATTGATTCAAGTTCCATGATTATCTGTTATTTTTGTTATATTCTGATTTATTTGATGATATCTTTGATTCGTCTCAGCGCTTCGGCCAGTTTTTCTTCTTTGCAACAGAGCGATATGCGTACAAACCGCCTTCCGTTCTCTCCGAAGATAAAACCCGGTGTCAGGAAGACACGCGCCTCGTGAAGTACCTTTTCGGTGAGTTCTTCCACATCTGCACAGCTGTCGGGTATCTTGCCCCAGAGAAACATACCCACCTGATTTTCGTCATAGGTACATCCCATGGCCTGCATGATCTCTCCAGCCAATTGCCTGCGGTTGCGGTAGTTGGTGTTGTTGGCTTCGTACCAGTCGCGGTCTGCATCCAGCGCAGTGGCTGCTGCCAGTTGCATGGCACGGAACATCCCACTGTCTACATTGCTTTTTACTTTCAGGATCCACTGGATAAACTGTGGGTTGGAGGCTACCATACCGATGCGCCAGCCGGGCATATTATGACTTTTGCTCAGGGAGTTCAGTTCGATGCAGCACTCCTTTGCTCCGGCAACAGACAGGATACTGATCGGCTGTTCGTTCAGGATGAAGCTATAGGGGTTGTCATTTACCACCACGATGTTGTGGCGACGGGCAAAGTCTACCAGTTTCTGATAGAGTTCCGGCGTAGCATTGGTGCCGGTAGGCATATTGGGATAGTTGGTCCACATCAGTTTTATCCGGCTAAGATCCATCTTGTTCAGTTCGTCGAAATCCGGTAACCATCCGTTTTCCTCGCGGAGGTTGTAAGTGACGATCTCCGCACCCAGTATCTTGCTCAGCGAGGTATAGGTCGGATATCCCGGATCGGGAACCAGTACCTGCTCTCCAGGATTGACAAACGCCAGTGTAATGTGCAGGATCCCCTCTTTGGAGCCGATCAGCGGTTGTATCTCCGTAGCGGGGTCAAGATCTACCTCATACCATCGTTTGTACCAGCGGGCAAATCCCTGACGCAGTTCGGGTATCCCTACATACGGCTGGTGGCCGTGACCTGCGGGGTCCTGTGCCTCTTCGCACAACGTCCGCAACGTCTCTCCGGAAGGGGGCATATCGGGACTGCCTACTCCCAGGCTGATGACATCCTTTCCTTCGGCATTCATCTGTGCCACCTCTTTGAGCTTGCGCGAGAAGTAGTACTCACTCACTCCGGAGAGTCTGTCTGCCGGAGCGATACTATATGCTTGATTTTCCTTCTTCATATTCACCTAATGTTTTGAGCTGTTTGGTCAGTGGGGTGATCGCGGTCAGCGATTGTTTGAATCGCAGCAGGTCGGTAAAGACCACGTCCACATAAAACTGATATTCCCATTCGCGGCCGATAATAGGCAGGGATTGTATCTTGGTCAGATTGATGTTGTAGAACGACAGGATAGAGAGTACCTGCGACAGGCTTCCTTCGGCGTGTGGCAGCATGAATACGAGGCTTGCCTTGTTGATCGGACGGTCCTGACAAAGCTCTTCTACCTGCCAGGGATCTGCTACCACCAGAAAGCGGGTGAAATTGTGCTTGTTGGTCTCGATACCTTCCTGCAGGATCTTCATCTCATAGAGTTCGGCAGCGGCTTTCGAACAGATGGCTGCGTGTCCGCGCATCTGTTTCTTGCGGATAGTCTCGGCACTCAGGGCAGTATCTTCTGCTTCCACCACTTTGATGTGGGGATGCTGATTGAGGAAATCACGGCATTGCATCAGTGCGATGGGGTGGGAGTGTACTTCGGTAATGTCTTCCCAGTCATCCTCAGGCAGGCAGACAAAACTGTGTGAGATACGCAGCTTGCACTCGCCAATGATCTGTGCGCCGCTTTGCCGCAGCAATTCGTTGTTGTACAGCAGACTTCCCGCAATGGTGTTTTCGATAGCCAGCATACCTATGACATGGTTGTCGCGCCGGATCGTGTTGAACACCTCTTCAAAGGTGGGGCAGCAGATCAGTTCGATCTCTTCACCTTCGAAATACCTATGCGCGGCTATGTCATGATAGGAACCTAAAGTTCCCTGAATTGCTATTGTTTTCATTCTTTTGTTTTTGAGATAAAAAAAATCCCGCATCCATATGAGGAGCGGGATTTGCTATTTATTTGTCCATCTATTCGTTCTTAAGTAACCTGTCACTTGCTACATACAAACTCCCGCTCTACTTTCTGTCCAAAAAAGTAAAAGTAAAAAAAGAAGTAATATGCATAAGAAAACGGGTTCATCAATTCTTTTTGTATTGAATTCTGTGGCAAAAGTAATACTTTTATCGAAAACACAAATAAAAAATGATATTTTTTTTGAATTGTCAGGTAAAAACTACCTGTGTGTTGGTTTTTGGGAGTGTTTCGGAGCTTTTTATCAGAGACGAAAGAGTTGGAAACGGCTTTCCGGTATGCATATTTGTTCGGAATGTTTTTTTTTAGTTCCTTTGTAAGGTTGATCCCGGCTTTGCGGTTATCACTTTTCTGATGACTTACGGGATTGTTTTTTAATGTTTTATCATGAATAATGTTAGCTATGCCCGATGTGCCGACCGGCTTCTGCAGGCAATAGCGATATACCTGAACACGTGATTCGTATGCGTAATCAAATACATAAACTGAATATTTGTCTGTGCAAGGCTTTGCCTTTCAGGATGGTTGGAGCATTGCTTTGTTGTTTCCTGTTGTGGAATACTGTACTGGTGGTTTCCGGTTGTCAGGGAGATACTTCTCCGGAGATGGTGACGGATATTGAACTGGCCGAGAAGCAATTTTCTCTGGGGATAGGCAATAGCTATCAACTCAATGTCTTTCATTTTCCGGGAGAGATCGCTGCTCCCCATTACGAGTGGACTTCTAATAATGAGGATGTCGTAACTGTTTCCGGCGGACTGATTACCGGTATTGCCGAAGGGGAGGCTCTGGTAATAGTCTCCTCTCCGAGGTTGATGCTGGCGGATACCTGCCGGGTGGTAGTACGCGAGATAACAATCGATAATCTGACTATAGAGCCATCCAGCGTGACTATCCAGAGTGGTGAGTCGGTGACGTTGACTGCTACTGTAGAGCCTGCTTATACGGAATACATCCATTTTATCTGGGAAAGTCTGGATGAAGAGGTAGCTATCGTAGAAGACGGGGTGGTGACCGGGCTGCGTGGAGGTAGTGCATTGATTACAGTAAAAACGGTTTTTTCTGAAATCGTAGGTACTGCCGTAGTGACGGTAGAGCGTGATCTGCAGAAGGTAAGTCTGGAGGTGACTGAGCCCGGTACACTGGAAAGGCTTCTGGACACGGAAATCAGGATCACCGATCTGACTCTGAAAGGTCGTCTGGATGCCCGGGACCTGAATATCATTTCCAGAATGGAATATCTCTATTTTCTGGATATGGAGGAGGTAGAGATAGAGGCCGTATATCTGCAAACAGGTTATTTTCCGGCCAATGAATTGCTGGCGGAGAACTTCTACGGCATGCGGATCGACCGTGTATTGTTGCCTAAGAATCTGAGTCACATTCCCGCAAGGTGTTTTGCCTATTCTTCTTTGTCTTCCATAGAGATATCTTCGTCCATAGAATATATTGCCGACGGAGCTTTTATGGGTACTACTCTGCTGGATGAGATAGATATACCATCGGGTGTTACTTACCTGGCCAGCTCCATTTTTGCAGAGAGTGGTGTCTCCGTTGTAAACCTCCCTGAAGGACTTACTTCCGTAGGATCGGAGATTTTCCGTGATTGCATTCGTCTGACTTCGATGGAATTGCCTGCGGGTATCCGGGAGATGGGAAGCGGACTATTCAGGGGGTGTACTTCCCTGCGTCATGTAACTTTGCCCGCAGAGATCACCCACATCGGTGGTGATACGTTCTCGGGCTGCGTTTCTTTGACCACTGTAGATCTGCCTGCAGGTATACAGGAGTTGGGAACTGGTCTTTTCAAAGGTTGTACCTCTTTACGGATGATTACCCTGCCTATGGGTGTCACCGTTATGGATGATGAAATATTTTCGGGCTGTGTGGCTCTAACTTCACTCGATATACCGTCGGGTGTACAGGAGTTGGGAGATGCCGTATTTAAAGGATGTACCGGTCTGCGTTCTCTTGCATTGCCTGCCGGACTATTGCGGATCGGTGACGAGACATTTGCAAATTGCATCTTCACTACACTGACGTTACCTGCAGGAATGGAGGAAATGGGAAGTGGGGTTTTCAAAGGCTGTACTTCACTCACTACACTTACTTTACCTTCGGGAGTAGAAGTGATCGGCGATGAACTCTTTTCCGGTTGCACTGCTTTGAGTTCGGTTGCCCTGCCTGCAGATGCAGTAGAGATGGGTAGTTCTGTGTTCAGAGATTGCACGTCGCTGCGTACGGTGGATCTGCCTGCTGGCCTGGAAGAGATGGGTACTGCGGTATTCAGAGGCTGCACTTCGTTGCAGACAATCACGTTGCCGGCAGGTATCACTGAACTGGGAGCGGAAGTTTTCCACGGATGTACTTCCCTATCCGCTATACATTTCAAAACTTCTATTCCTCCGACGGGGATGGTAGCCAGTACATTCACTGAGATTGACCGGGAGGCGTGTGTACTCTATGTGCCCACCGGG
This sequence comes from Bacteroides sp., assembly GCA_031977515.1. Taxonomy (GTDB): domain Bacteria; phylum Bacteroidota; class Bacteroidia; order Bacteroidales; family Bacteroidaceae; genus Bacteroides. The sequence goes on from DALZBD010000010.1 coordinate 8,326, forward strand.
TCTCTGGAAGCTTACCGGGCAAATACGGTACTGAACGGGTTTACACAGATTGTGGAAGAATGATACACTTGTAGAGACGCATATTTGCGTCTCAGAATCCCATTTCTGTGTGTTTATAATCATACAAAGACACAAATCGAACAGGGCGTAGTGGATGAGACGCAAAGTATTGCGTCTCTACAAGTATATCAACCATTGAATGAGTATATTAACCATTCAATGAGTATATCCATAACTCATTGATGCCACACAGAGAAAATCAGTCCGTCTGTATGTTCTGTGAGATCCACATACCGATATCCTGTTTGCTCAGTGCTGCCGCCATCAGGTCGGGGAACTTATCCGGTGTACAGGCAAAGGTGGGTACACCCAGTCCGGCGAGAAACTCCGCATGGTTTTTGTCGTAAGAAGGTGCTCCGTCGTCGTTCAGGGCAGGCAGTACGATCAGTTGCACGCCGCTGCTTACCAACGATACAAACTTCTTGTGCATTTCATTAGAGTTGCCTCCTTCGTAGAGGTCGGTCACCAGTACCAATACCGTATCCTGCGGGCGCGTCACTACACTCTGGCAATACCCAAGTGCCCGGTTGATGTCGGTACCTCCCCCCAGTTGCACGCCGAAGAGCAGGTCTACCGGATCCTGCAGATCGTCTGTCAGATCTACCACTGCCGTATCGAATACCACCATGCGTGTACTCACCGCCGGGATGGATGCCAGTACCGACCCGAAGATGCCCGAATAGATCACTGATGTACCCATCGAGCCACTCTGGTCGAGGCAGAGGATGATCTCTTTCAGTGCCTTTCGCTTGCGGCCGTAGCCGATGCGTACCTCCGGGATGATGGTCTTGTAGTCCGGCTGGTAATTCTTGAGGTTTTTGGTGATGGTCGTTTTCCAGTCTATCTCGTTGTAGCGCGGGTTGCGTCTGCGGCTCGAACGGTTCAGTGCTCCCGTCACCGCCTGTTGCGTGGGTGCGGAGAGTTTGCGGAGCAATTCATCCACCACCTGTCGCACCACCTGCCGGGCCATCTCTTTGTTCTTCTCCGGGATCACGCGGCTGAGCGACATCAGTGTGGCTACCAGATGTACATCCGGTACCACATTCTCCAGCATCTCCTTTTCCGTGAGCAGTGAGGTAATGTTGAGCCGTTTGATGGCATCTTTCTGGATCACCTGCACCACGCTATGCGGGAAAAATTCCCGGATGTCTCCCAGCCAGCGGCTGACTTTCGGGACAGAAGAGCCCAGCCCGCCTGTGCGGTCGCTGTCGTATATCGCTTCCAGTGACTTATCGATCCGCAGCTCCTCGGTGGTGAGCGATACTCCTGTACCGTCTGCCGTACCGCCGCCCAGGATCAGGCGCCATCTTTTCAGGTAATTATCTTCCATACTTTATTGTTTCGTATCTATTCCTATTAATTGCTTCATCAGCGGGATTACCCGCTGTGCATCCTCCAACCGGAATGCTGTGCCGGTTGTCGGGATCGTAGTTTGTCTTCCTCCTCCTTTGGCTTTTTCTCCCAGTTTGCGCCGTTCGGCCTCGGTAAACTCTCCGAAGGTACGCCGCAGGATGGGGAGCAACTCCATGAAAGTCTCTTCCGGGTGGCTGCTGATCCAGTGGTTGATCAGGCTCCACAGATTCTCATCGAGTAGCAGGATGGTACCCGAGGAACGCAGAAAGCCTTCGAACCAGTAGGCCATATCGGCAGGAGTATTTCCTACCGAAGCATAGAAACTAAGTGTTTTCTGCATCTCCTCCGCAGTGATCTGTCCTTTGTCGTAGAGCAGCCGGGTCGCATATCCCGAGAGGAGAGGGTGGCTTGCCTGCGATCCGCGGATCTGCCGGATCAGGGCCAGCCACATCTCAGACAGTTCAGCCCGGTTGGCAGTGGAGAGCGCATAATCCGTAGCAGCCAGTTTGTCCAGTACCTCCGAAGCTGCCTCTTCATCGATGTTGATGCAGACCAGCAGCCCTCCGGCGAGGATACGTGCCACCATAGCCTGTAGCATATCGCCTACCTTGCTGAAGTCCAGATCACGTACACTGCCGTAGCGTACGATCTGTACCAGGTCGGGTACGGCCTCCATCATCTCCAGTATATCTCCTGTAGCGGCAGAGAGAGCATCCAGTCTGGCGGTGAGTGCCTCCACCAGTTGCGGCAGGTCGGCCGGGATCACATCCACCAACAGGTGTGTGAGCCGTGGGATGCGGTCTATCTCAGCAGTTTGCTTCACCAGCCAGGAGCGGGTCGCATCTTCCACTGTATTGCCCCAGATCGCTTTTTCGATGATGGCAATGATCTGTTCGGGTTGGTGGTAAAGCGTCCATTGCTCTTTGAAAGTACCCTTTCCTTTGCCGGAAGTAGTCTCCTTGCCCCAGGTGATCTCCAGCAGCCGCAGCCGGTGCAGGAAGATGCTTCGCTCCAGATCGCCCGGTTTGCGCAGGTCGAGGTTTAGTTCTTTGATCTCCGAAGTAAAAGGCAGGCGCAGCTTTTTCTGATGCTTCTCTACATCCACCAGCAGGGGCACTTTCGGCACATGGTCCGGCACACTGCCCAGACGGTTGCTGATCACCTGTTCTTCCCGGATGATGGCCAGCAGGATGTCGTCGCCAAATCCCATTACGGTAGTGATGGCTTCGTTGAACTCCTGCAACGAGGGGGCAGGCAGGTGTCGCAAGGCAGCCGTGGCCTGTGCCAGGCGCACGGTCTCGATCACATGTGCCACGGAGATATCCATCTGTTTGTCACGCAGCAATCCCGCGGCCCGGCTCACCCAGAGTGTGCCGTCGTCGGTAGGATGGTGCCAGATATGGTCGTACCATCCCGGTGCGTGTATGCCCGCTCCGTAACCGCTGCGATAAGAGAGGCGATCATAACTCCAGGGTATCCAGGTGCATTCCACTTTTATTTTCGGAAGCCCTTTCAGCACTTCATTGTCTTCCTTTGCAGTCGGCATTTTTGTGAATGCCGGTACGTGCCAGGCACCACATACCACCACGATACGCTGGAAGTTCTCTTTCTGTGCCGTACGCAACATTTTCCGCATCCAGGCCTCCCGCAGCAGATCGCGGGCAGAGGTCGCTTCGGGCAGTTCTTCCCGCAGGGCAGTCACTGCCTCCTTCACGGCTTCAAAGATATTTTCTCCGTCTATCCGGTGTTCGATGTTTGCCTCCCACCAGGCTTCTCCGTCGGAGTGTCCCGAAGCGCGGGCCAGCCAGTTGAAGGGATCTTCCGGGACGACCTCCGGCAGAGATACTTCGGGAGTATCCGTATCCTTCGGCTCTTCCGTTTCCGTTGCGACAGCCTGTGGGTCGTCTTCTGTCTTTTCCTTTTCCTCTTTCAGGGCACTCTTTTCCTCTGCGGCTTGCAGGCGCAGTGCCATAGAATGCACCAGCGGAAGATCGAAAAACCGAAGTTCTACTCCGTTGGAAACGGCATATTTCAGTGTCTGCCATTCCGGGGAAAATTCCGCGAAAGGATAGAATACGGCATGGTGGGGCTGATCCGGCTGATAGGCCAGCAAGGCCACCGGAGGTGTCATCTGCGGATGTATCACCTCTCTGATCAGTGGTTCCGCTTCCGGAGGACCTTCCAGCAGGATGAGGTCGGGTTGTAGTTGCTGCAGGGATTCGACTACGTGCCGGCACGATCCCGGCCCGTGGTGTCGGATACCCAATAGATGAATGTCCATAGGCATTGGTTCAGATCATATCCCGTGAAGCGCGGTAGATATCTTTCCAGCCGTCGCGGTTCTTTACTACTGTCTCCATATACTCCTTCCATACCACCTGATCCTGCACGGGATCTTTCACTACGGCACCGAGGATACCCGAAACCAGGTCCTGTGCGTGCAGTGTGCCGTCGCCGAAATATCCGGCCATGGCCAGTCCGTTGTTCACGACCGAGATGGCTTCGGCTGTGCTGAGGGTACCGCTTGGGGTTTTGAGTTTGGTCTTTCCGTCTGTAGTAGCTCCCTGACGCAGTTCGCGGAAGATCGTAACCACCCGGCGGATCTCTTCCAGAGCCGGCTTTTCGGCGGGTAGCTGCATCACTTTCTCAAAGCTTTCTACCCGGCGGCGCACGATATCCACCTCCTCTTCCATGGTGTCGGGCAGAGGAAGGATCACCGTATTGAAACGACGCTTTAAGGCACTCGACAGGTCGTTGACTCCTTTGTCGCGGTTGTTGGCCGTAGCAATGATGTTGAATCCGCGGATCGCCTGTACCTCCTGGTTGAGTTCGGGAACGGGAAGTGTCTTTTCCGACAGGATGGTGATCAATGTATCCTGTACGTCCGACCCGATGCGGGTAAGCTCTTCGATGCGTCCGATCTTTCCTTCCTGCATGGCTTTCATGATCGGGGTCTGTACCAATGCTCCTTCGCTGGGACCTTCGGCCAGCAGGCGGGCGTAGTTCCATCCGTAGCGGATCGCCTCTTCTCCGGTACCTGCCGTACCCTGCACGATCAGGGTGGAGTTGCCCGATACGGCAGCGGCGATGTGTTCGCTCACCCAGCTCTTGGCCGTTCCCGGTAGTCCGTAGAGCAGCAATGCCCGGTCGGTCACCAGGGTGGCTACGGCAATCTCCATCAGCCTCCGGTGCCCGATGTACTTGGGAGACACTTCGAAACCGTTTTTCAGCTTTCCTCCAATGAGGTAGGTGACTACCGATTGAGGCGATAGCTCCCAGTTTTCGGGTATAGGATTGGTTTCGTTTTTCTTCAGTTCGTGCAGTTCCTCTGCAAATTGTTGTTCGGCATGTTGCCTCAGTAAATTGCTCATACTATTTTGTTTTTTATTAGAATTTGTTTCTCTTTTGCCCGTTTCTATGTGTAGGCGTAAATCCGGAGACGCAAATCCGGAGACGCACGTCTGGAGATGCAAATTATGGAGACGCAATTATGCGTCTCTACGCCCAGGTTGTTTGTTTCTCTCTTTTGAAAGCGATTCACTTGTAGAGACGCAATACTTTGCGTCTCAGCACAAACAAGAGAATACAAAAGAAAGAACGAATCGGAGATCGACACAGCTAAAAAATCTTATGCAAACAGGCGATCTATCTGTTGTTTCAACTCCATACACGTTTTCAGTTGGGAGAAGAAATTCTGTATGTTTTGCCTGTCCGCTTTTTCCTCTACGGCAGGCAGTGATTGAGGTGCTATGTACAACGCTATGGTCTCTGCCGTCTCTTTGGGAATATAGTAATGTTCAGTAGTCAGGGAGAGCAATGCGTAATTGGAATATTTCGGCCCCCACCTCTCCTCGGATAGTTCTTCTCCCGGTTCCGGGACAGGGAAGTCGTAATATTTGCCTGGTACCAGTTTGATCTCTTCCCGCTGGGCAGGGGTCAGTAGTTTCAGCAGTTTCTGATAATCCCTGGAAGAGAGCGTTTTCAGGGTATGCCACGCCCACAGCCGATCGTTGAAACGCAGGATAGGAGTGCCTACGTAGAATTTTTCCAACGGCGGATGCTTAGCCAGCTTAACCGCTGCTTCTTCGGCGTTGCACCCAAATGTCTCGCTCCAGAAGGAGAGCGGAACCCGTTCGCAGAGTTGACGGAGCAGGTAATGCGCATCGCTCTCTTTTTTGTCGCGGCTCAGTTCTTCCAGTCCCAACTTTTTCATCTCCGGTGTGAAATCTATGGGATGAAGTTTCCATCCGAGCAGGGTACGGTAGGAGAGTTTACCACGCAACAGATTGCAATAGGTTTGTGTCAGCCGGGAGTCGGGCAGTCTGCTCAACAGATCACGCGCGGTATCTTTGACCGTACTGCTCCGGTCGGTATTCATGACCGATTCCAGCCACTCCTCATCTTCCAGGCTAAGCCCGGTACGCATACATTGCAGCAATTCGTCGCGGTGCGTGGCCGTTTCGTTTTTCCATTCGCTTTGCAACCGTTCCCGGGCTGCAGCCGGATCCCTATGACGCATCTGGCTGAGTATCTCTTTGCGTCGCGCATGAGTCGCTGTTTCCCAGTCCTCCTGTTCGTCGGCATTCCATGCCGGGTATCCCAGTAAGGGAAGTAGCCAGCTGCCTCGTTTTCCGGCCAGACCGGCCAGTAACATCTGTTCTTTTCCTTTTTGCGGATTGCTTTTCTCAAAGGCCTGTCGCAACAGGGAGGGCAGGTATTCCGGAGAGATCAGTTTGCCGGAATGCGCTGCTTTCCGGTAGGCATACAACAACAAATGGTAATATTTTTGTGACTGCAATAGCGTGAGCAATTGTCCTGCTTCAGGTGAGAAGTAGGGCAACTCCTCCTCCGGGGCCTCTGCGATGGCAGAAGTAGCCTCCGCCTTCAGAGGTTCTTTACCTGCCCGGTCATAGGCAAAAGCAACAGCCGCCTGTTTGTAGAATGCACTCTCCGGATCGGAGGCAGTGGCTCGTATCTCCTCGCAGACCGGTTGCAACGCTGCAGAGATTTCGGAGATCTGCAGTTCCCGCGAAGCTGTTCCCAGCAGTGCGGTATTTATAAAAGGGTCAGTTTGTTTCATACTCCCAGAAATAGTGAACGGATTTGTACCAGACAGATACCAGCTGCCAGTGATGGGTATGTGCCAACAGGAAACCGGAGAATGGTCTGCCGCCTGTAATAGAGAGGACGCGTATACGTGCCTCTTCTGGCAGGGAGACGGCAACCTGCTTTCCGTGTGCATCGCACAAGTACCATTGCGTGCCCTGCAGGCACCATTGCAACCCCTCTACCAGTACAGGTACGGCTTCGATAAATGGGTTGAGTGCCACACTGTCGCGGTATGCCTGCATCGCTTCTCCCAGTCCGGGCAGGAAGGCGGGCAGAAATTCTTCTTCGCACGCACTCCATTCTTTAAGTTGGATGCGTGATGCACCTATCCCCGGATAATAGCATGCTACCCCTGTATACCTGCTACCGATGAGTAAGGTCTGTTCCGGAAGACTGCCGGGCGTGGCAAAGTACAGCCAGGTGGCAAAGCGTCCCGAATGTTTGCCGTAGAGCCAATAGATCTCTGTGGGGATATTTTGTTGTTTGCGACTTTCTTTGGAAAGCACGATCCACACATCTTTTATCCCTTCCGTAGCCAGTACCTCTTCTTTGGATTGCGGATAGCCGATCCGTGACTTCACTTCCACCTGCCATTCGGGCGGGAGGTTCTCCAGATTTTTGTAGCTTTCACAGAGCAGATAGATGCGACTCAACTCATCGGTCAGCTGGTATTTCCATTGGTCGTTGTAATAATCAATCTCTTCCAGAGCCATCAGTCGGGAGGCCAGTCCGGAAGCCTGTGCGTCCACCATGCGGCGTGCTACCCCTTCGAATAGCGTATACACCCGTTCGGATACTCCCAGTAGTCCGTTGCGCAGGATGTCCTGCAGAAAGGTCTGCAGGTCCTCTATTCCAGCCAGTACCTTTTTGTGGCGCGCTGCCAGTCGTTTGGCCTGTGCTGCTTCGTCTACCGGTGTCTCCTGCCTCTCTTTGGCTTTTTGCTCTTTCTTCTCCGCACTCTCCTGCCGCTTAGATAGCCAGGCTGTCACCCATTCCGGTTCTTCCGCATCGGAGAATACACCGGGCTGTGCTGCAGCCAGCAACAACAGTCCCAGTCCGTGTTTGCAGGGAAACTTCCGGCTGGGGCAGGAACATTTGAATGCGATGTTGTCCAGGTCGATGATGGTCTGGTAAGGTGTTTTTCCACTCCCCTGACAATGTCCCCAGAGAGCCCGGCCGCTTTGTTGGCGCAGTACCCACTTGGTGGTAGTAGAGAGTCCTTTTCCTGCTTTTACGGAAGAGGCGTCAGGAGCGAGTTGTATGATCTGTTCTTCGGTCAGATGTACTGCCATGATGAAATCTCTTTGTTGTATTCTGTCTGCAAGTATAGTGAAAAAGATTGTATCCGGTGATTGGAGAAGAAACTTTTTTTGAATTTTTCAGTATATATATACGGCAAGGTGTTGTTGTTGCAACAGAGGGTTTATTTTGAAAGATCGACGGAGTTACTACTTTACAAAAACTATTGAAATGTATCTCTACATGTGAAAAAAATGGATCAATCTCTCATCTCTCACTTTTTTATATTCAATTGATTGATAATAAGTATACTAAATGGATGAGAGATAAAAAATATCAACCACCCGATCTCTCACTTTTCGGCTATCTCTCACCATTTTTGTGTAATTTGGTACTTATGAATTGTATATGCTGATGATTTAATATGGTATCAGAATTGTTATTTAAAAACGTTATTATCTGTACGGTTTTCAGATCCCGCGTATGTCAAAGAGGAGATAAGCCGGTAGATCATTCTCTCTCTGCAACCGGGCTGTGCTCTACATACCTGTTGGTTTTGCTGTACATGCGATAAGGTTAATCTACGTCCCAGCCCGTGGGACTTGCGTCCCACCGGGTGGGATCTGAGTCCCACGGGCTGGGATTCAAGTCCCACCGGCTGGGACCAATAATATGAAGCAGGCAAAACAACCAAGTCCTACAAGGAAAGTGAGTATATGCAGTAGTCTTTAGACGATCTGCAGGTAAAGAAAAAAGTACGCAAATAGATTTTTATATGAGGAGGGAGATGTTTTTATTTTACATTGTATATTCGTTGATTTATAGGTAATTATGGTGTTTAGATGCAAAAAAAAGATTCATGTCGGTATCGATAAATGTTGAAAGGTGGTAGATGATTTTTATTAAATTGATTTTATATTGTTGATATATAGTTGTTTATGTTTTTTTGTGATGAGAGATGGGTGAGAGATAGGTGGTAGATGTTTTTTACTTTGTGTATATTAGTTGGTTGTTTATTAGAGTTTTGAAATCTAAAAGGTGAGAGATGAGAGATAAAAACGTTTTTTTTATATAGTAAGAGAGTAGATTCTGTTTAAGAAGCAAAGGACAGGTGGAATACCAAAGAATAAAACAATAAAGAAGATTTGCTTACATGTATAGTTCTATTTTTCAGATTAATAGAGATGTACAGCGTACCAATTAATATGTGTTCGTTTCTTTAGGCACAACTATGTGTCTTTACATCTTAAACAACATTCCTCCGATGTTATCCTGCCGAGCTCCTGTCACGGACGACAGGCAACTGCATTCGTCAAACATATAAAGTGTTCCCAGAAAAGCGAAGATCAATGCCTCTTTGTATTCAATGATCTGCTTGTCGGGGATCACCATCTCACAGCCGCAAAGATTGCGCATTCGCTCGATCAGGAATACATTGAAGGCTCCACCACCGGTCACTAAGATAGTTTTTCCGCCCTGTACCACCCGTGCCAGTTGACAGGCTGCATGCTCGTAGAAAGTGCGCAGTCGGTCTTCGAGGGTCAGACCGTAGGAGTCGATCAAGGGGAAGATCAGCTGTTCCACCCATTCGCGTCCCAGAGACTTCGGACCGCTCTGGTGGTAAAAATCCAGGTTGTTGAGTGCCTCCAACAGTGCGGTACATACTTCTCCCTGGCGGGCAGTCTCACCATCCCGGTCAAACTCCATACCTACCTGCCGGCAGTAATGATTGATCACATAATTCACCGGGCTGATGTCGAAAGCAACCCGTTTGCCCTCCTTCTCAGATGAGATATTCGAAAAGCCTCCGATGTTCAGGCAATAGTCATAGGCAGAAAAAAGGAGTCGATCTCCGATAGGAACAAGGGGAGCGCCCTGTCCGCCAAGCATGATATCCAACCGGCGGAAGTCTGAAACCGTAGGCACACCCGTTTCCGCGGCAATTGCCGCTCCGTCGCCGATCTGATACATGATCCGTTTCTGTGGTTCGTGAAAGATCGTATGTCCATGAGAGGCGATGATGTCCGGGCGCACTCCGAACTCCTGCATAAACTCATTGACCCGCCTGCCCAGGTACTGCCCGTATGCGCTATGAAAGGTGATAAACTCCAGGGCACTCATCTTCTGTGCCTGCCAGCCCAGTTTCTGTTTCAGTTCCTCCGGGTAGGTATACCCTTTGGCACAGTCTATGTGGAAATCCCAGCCACTTTCCAGGCGGGTGAATGTGCAGCAACAGATATCAAGTCCGTCGAGCGAAGTACCCGACATCAGGCCGATGGCCTGGAAGTTTTTGTTTTTCATAAGGGCGTGTATCAGAAAAAAGGGAGCATCCGTTTTCACCTGATGAAAGAAAGTGCTCCCCAATAAATAGTGTGTTTATTGTGTCAGTTCGTCGTAAGCCAGATGGAATTCTGTCACTGCCTCAATCCCTTTGCGGAAGATATCCAGCGGGAAGTTCTCATTCGGCGAGTGGATTGCATCCGACTCCAGGCCGAAGCCCATCAGTACCGTTTTGATGCCCAGTACCTGTTCGAATGTAGAGATGATCGGGATACTGCCTCCCCGACGTACTGCCAATGGCTTTTTCCCGAATGCGATCTCAAATCCCCGCTCTGCCGCCTGATAGGCCGGTAAAGTGATCGGGCATACATATCCCTGTCCGCCATGCATCGGGGTTACCTTTACCTTCACCGTGTCCGGTGCGATGCTCTGTATATAATCCGCAAAGAGCCGGGAGATCTTTTCATGATCCTGATGGGGTACCAGTCTGCACGATACTTTGGCGTATGCTTTCGAAGGAAGCACCGTTTTCGATCCCTCTCCGGTGTATCCGCCCCAGATGCCACAGATGTCAAACGACGGGCGGCAACTGTTGCGCTCCAGTGTACTGTATCCTTTCTCTCCGGCCAGTTCCTGTACACCGATCGCCGCTTTATACGCTGCTTCGTCGAACGGGATGCGGGCAATCATCTCCCGCTCCTGCGGGGAGACCTCCTCTACATCGTCGTAGAATCCCGGTACAGTAATGCGTCCGTCGGCATCTTTGACCCGACTGAGCAGTTCGCACAGTACGTTGATCGGGTTGGCTACCGCTCCTCCGAAGTGACCCGAATGCAGATCACGGTTGGGCCCTGTGACTTCAATCTCCCAGTAAGCCAGTCCGCGCAGTCCCGTGGTCAGAGAAGGAAGTTCCGCTCCCAGCATACTGGTATCCGATACGAGGATGACATCCGCCTGCAGCATCTCCTTATGCTTCAGGCAAAACTCTTCCAGACTGGGCGATCCGATTTCCTCTTCCCCTTCGATCAGGAACTTCACGTTGTGGTTCAGCATCCCATGCTTCACCAGATATTCAAACGCTTTCACCTGCACAAAAGCTTGTCCTTTGTCGTCGTCGGCACCGCGTGCCCAGATGTGACCTTCGCGGATCTCCGGTTCGAACGGTGCACTCCTCCAGAGTTCCAATGGCTCTGCCGGCATCACGTCGTAATGTGCATAGATCAATACAGTAGGTGCCTCGGGGGCTGTGATCTTCTGACCGAATACCACCGGATTGCCTGCCGAAGGCATCACCAACGCTTCGTCCGCCCCTGCTTTCAGCAGGAGTTGCGCCCAACGGTGGGCACAGGCCGACATATCGTCGCGGTGTTCCGGTTTGGCACTGATGCTCGGGATACGGATCAGGCTGAAAAGCTCCTCCATCATGCGGGGCTCCTGCTCTGCGATATAGCTTTGAATAGGTTTCATGGTTGTAAACTTATGATCTGTTTATATATAATATAATAAAAGTACTCCCTGTCAAATGTTCATCATGGATCCGGTTTTTATACGTATGTATGTTTACGCTCTATAGTGCATACAAACACCTTATTGTTTCATGAAAAGCCCCACTGGCCAACGCCCCGGTGGGGCAGCATATCATAGCCCAGGGCAGAGTGAGGGTTTTGTAGCAATTGCGGAAAAACGCGATACGTCACCCTGGGTTTTCAAACGAATGTGATCCATGGCGCCCCAAAGGGGCAATACTCTATGTATGGTTATAGTACTGCCTCTCCGAGGCGCAACTGTATATATCATGCAAAAGCCCCAGGGTGCCGTTCGCTCCGGTTCCCTACACTCACTCTGCCCTGGGCTATGAAATACTGCCCCTCCGGGGCGCCGGTCGGTGGGGCTTTCTATCGTAATTGACTTCGCCGACCGCCTCAGTTGGCTGTGTCGATCTTCGATTCGTAAATCGTAAATCCGTAAATCACAACTGTGTTGTCCGGTCGATCAGGTAATAATCCAGTAATGTCAGTGCTGTCATGGCTTCCACAATAGGCACCGCCCGGGGCAATACGCAGGGATCGTGCCGGCCACGTGCTTTCAGGGTGGTGTTCATTCCCTGACTATCCACCGTTTCCTGCTCCATCAACACTGTGGCCACCGGTTTGAAACCTACCCGGAAGTATATATCCTCTCCGTTGCTGATACCTCCCTGTATGCCTCCCGAATGGTTGGTACGGGTCATGATCCGTCCGTTGTGGTTGTAGAATATATCATTCTGCTCCGAACCCTTGCGGTCCAGTCCCTGAAAGCCATCGCCGTATTCAAATGCTTTGGCCGCATTGATACTCAGCATCGCCTGTCCCAGAGCCGCGTGCAGTTTGCCGAAGACCGGTTGGCCCAGTCCGATGGGGCAGCCCGTGATCACACAGGTGACTACTCCGCCGATGGTATCTCCCGCTTCTTTCACCTTCAGAATATACTCCTCCATCTCTTTGGTTTTCTCCGGATCGGGACAGCGAACCGGATTTCTTTCTATCGTAGACAGATCATACTCGCTGTATTCTTTCTCCAGCCGGATAGGACCCACTTGCGAAGTATACGCCGTGATACGAATGCCCAACTGCGTGAGAGCCAGCTTGGCCAGTGCGCCGCCTACCACTCGGGAAATAGTCTCCCGGGCCGAAGAACGTCCACCGCCCCGGTGGTCACGGAGTCCGTATTTCACGGTGTAGGTATAGTCTGCATGCGACGGGCGGTATACCTCTTTTAGGTTGTCGTAGTCGCTCGAATGCTGATTCTCGTTCCACACCACAAAACCTATCGGATGTCCTGTACTTTTTCCCTCGAAGATCCCTGAAAGGAACTCCACCCGGTCTCCCTCTTTGCGGGGTGTAGTGAGTGCCGACTGTCCCGGGCGACGACGGTTGAGCTCCTGTTGCACGAAATCCGTATCGATACGGATACCAGCAGGGAAACCGTCGAGTACACCACCGATGCCTTTGCCGTGCGATTCGCCGAAGGTGGTCAGCCTGACTATATTGCCAAATGAATTGAACATAGATACGATTGTTTGTTTTTGTTGTAAAGCTTTTCTTAGACAGATGAACATAAGAAACAAAAGTAATTCACACATTTTGAATTACTCATAATTTAAATATCTGTTCTTATGTTCATCTGTCTAAAAAAAGCATATCTTAATATTCTACTAGTTTACAAATATAGCAAATCTTTCGCGTCTGTCAAGGTTGTTTGCCAGTGAATCTTCTTCTTTAATATTCAGTAAGGACTGCTACACCTCCATATCTTAAATTTCGGACACTCTTTCCATATTTTAGACCTTTCCGTACGTTAAAATATACCCTACCTTTGCGGTCTGTTTATATCTTAACTATAAACCGCAATTGTCTCACCTAAATGTAAAGACAACATGAAAAAAAAATGGTTCCTGGGAATAACATGCTTGCTTATC
>DALZBD010000011.1:0-21229 GCA_031977515.1 Bacteroides sp.
CTTTGCAAAGGTTACAGTGATTGGGAAGAAAATACACGAATGCACAGCACAAACTGTACTTCCCGGGTATAATCTACCTGAAAATAAAATGTTTAATTGATTTTGAAACTGACCAGCGATCTTCTGTAGCAGCCGAAAAGAAGGAGAAGATTTCTGATTGTATTCTCTTCTGTGAAGAAAATATATAGCACTGTAGGGGCTGTCTACGGACAAGCCCAATCAGTTTCCTGCTGTATGTTTATTTACGGACCAACATAATTGTACCCTTTCTCTGATGGTTAAGGGTTATTACTCAATTTTCAGTGGCAAAGATAAGGGTTATCTGCAAATAGACAAAATTATCCACAAAAATCTATACTATTTATACAATATAATAAAAAGCCAGGCACATCAGGTGTAATTTATTGACTTTTTGACATTCAAGCACCTGGTACATGCCGGGGCGATTCGTGAAAAAACAGGAAAAGGATCCGATAGCGTTGGGATCCTTTTCCTGTTTTTCTCTGTAAAGTCATCTATCTACCGGTTCTTCTTACAAAAACAACCGGATAGAAATAGAACGCGTAAGCTTATGCATCTTCTCCTTTTGCTTTACTGACAATCCAATTGATCCCAAACTTATCCGTAAACTCACCATATAATTCGGCCCAGAAGGTCTTCTGTAAAGGCATGGAAACTTTTCCACCTTCCGACAATCTGTCAAACAAACGTCTGACCTCTTCTTCTTCCCTGGCACTGATCGCCAGTGTTACATTATTACCCACCTGTGCCGGTTTGTCAGATGTAGCGTCAGCTCCCATCAATATCACTGTTTCACCGACAGGAATTGCTATATGCAATATTTTCTCCTCATCTTCTTTCGGTAACGAAGGCTCTTTTTGCGGATTGTCTTTGTGACGCATTACATATACAAACTCACCACCAAATGCCGACTTGTAGAAATTAAAAGCTTCTTCACAGTTACCATTGTATCTCACATACGGTTCTAATTTTAACATAATCTTATATTCTTAAATGATTCCGACAGGCGTATGCCTGCAAATACTATAACGATACGATCGGATGATATGTTTACCTATCATTTTTCACAGATTAAGAATCATCCTGCAGATAACAGGAATGTAAGATCGACCCTATTGCCCACAGAATATAGTATTATGTATTTTCATCCGCAACGGTTACAGGGATGTGGAAGAAAATACAAAAATGCACAAAATAAGCTGTATTTCCTGTACAATGGAAAGATGATCGGAGAGAACAACTTTGTATCAAACATCCTGAAATGAGAAGGGTAACATTTCCTTTTTTCCATAAAATCTCATTTTCTTCCTGATAAACCCTGCAAGTTTTTTAAAAATATCGCATCTTTGCGTATAAATCGCTATTATGAACACCAGACACAAACCCTATAATACGAAAGCGACTTGGGGACACAAACTTTTCAGAGGCTATGTTCGCTTTTTACAAAACTATATTTACTTTCGTAAAGTATATTGGATAAATGCAAAGAATATCCCCTACGATGCACCGGTTATGCTCGTATCCGATCACCAGAATGGTCTTACCGATGCCCTCGCATTGGTGACATCGGTCGACCATCCTTTGCGCAAAGTGCGCATGATAGCCCGTGCCGACGCATTCCGACCTCAGTTTGCTTCCAGCCTCAGGTGGATGGGAATCCTTCCCGCCTACCGTACCTCCTACAGCGAGGCGAGCACGGTACGCAATCGCTCCACTTTTGAGGAGTCTCAGGGCGAACTCATAACAGACGGGATAGTGGGTATTTATCCGGAAGCCGGACATCAGGATAAACGTTGGCTGGGACGATTCTCAGTAGGCTACTTACATATACTGTTCGAAGCTGCCCGTCAAACCGATTTCCAGAAAGAGATGTTTGTAGTACCATCCTGCAATCATTACTCCGATTATTTCAACATGCGTGAGGAGATGCTTATATGGTACGGAGAGCCTCTTTCGGCCAAGCCTTACTATGAGCTGTACCGTAAAGACCCTCAGGAAGCCCGAATTCAATTCAATGAGGTCATACGGGAGAAAGTGTCGGACCTGATGTTAAACATTACCGATCTCGACAATTACGACGCTATAGATTATATTCGAATGAGTTATGGAGTGGAGTATGCCCGTAAGCAGGGGTATGACCCAGGGAAGCTGCCGGAGAAGCTTCTTGCAGACAAGCAACTGTTTGCACAGCTCGAAAAAGCGAAAGAAGAGGACAAGGCTACCGTACAACAGATCTACGACGACACCATGCGCCTGAAAGAAGGAACAGAGGCATTAGGTATAAAAGACAGTGATTTCGATTCCAGTCACAGCACCCCGCTAATGGCCTTGTGGTCGATAGCATTACTACTTCTGGCACCTTTATTCTTTGTGGCTTGTATCCCGAATATCCTCATATTCTATGCCCCACGCCTACTCACATCCAAAGCCAAAGACAGGATGCTTCATGGAGGCATTAATTTCGGTCTTTCGATTCTGGTGACAATGCCGGTGCTCTACCTGATAACATTTGCACTTATGTGGACATTCTTTTCATTACCCATAGCACTTGTACACCTGCTTTGCCTCCTGCCTCTCGGTGTATTCGCATTTACCTATTCGCGTTCCTGTCTGCTGTGGAAACGCCTGATAAGATTCCGGAGGCTATCCCGTGGCGGGAAACTGGAGGAACTCAAGGCCTTACGGAAAAACATTCACGACCGTCTCAATAAAGTTTTATCTTAAATAAATGTTCATTACCTCCCGGTCAAGAGCAGGTATATAAAAGGCATACAGTGTACACAGGTCGAAGATTCTGATGAATGAGGATCTTCGACCTGTGCACTGTTTAATTACTTCTAAAACAGTCTCCTATAAATCCTATATTTATATAAAAAAGATTATTCTCCGGAACTTTATATTTTTCTGAAAGTTACAACATCACCTTCCCTGCATCTGTTCTTCAAAAGTATGGAGACAGGGAGGCCGCAACCATTTAATTTCAGAAATATGAAAAAAGTAACTCGTTCTCAGGACATAGCCAGAATATTATTAGGAGCATTCCTTGCCTTTGCAGGAACCAGTCATCTCACCTTCGCACGCGAAGACTTTCAGGCGCAGGTACCGGACTGGGTGCCATTGGATAAAGATCTGACTGTATTACTTTCAGGAGGTGTAGAGATCTCATTGGGACTGGCTCTGATGCTATTGGCGAAGAAAAGAAAATACACCGGACTGGCTGCAGCGGCATTTTTTGTCATGGTCTTTCCCGGAAACATCTCTCAATATACCCATCACAGAAGTGCATTCGGATTGGATACCGATCAGAAACGGTTCACCCGCCTGTTTTTCCAACCCGTACTGATCGCCTGGGCATTGTATGGTTCAGGGGCATTAAACAAAAAATTAAAATCGAAAGATAATCCTGTTGAAAAGGATATATAGTACATTTTCCTCATACAATCCTTACACTTACTACCGGAAGATCATTTCCGTGCTGACATATTCCCTACAATACTTTCTTTGTAGGTATCTCCCCATTGTTCAAGTTGATGTAGAATCGGGATCAACTCCTTTCCCATCTCTGTCAGAAAATACTCTACCTTCAGCGGCAATACCGGATACACCTTCTTCTCCAGAATCCCCATTCTCTCCAGTTCACCCAATTGCCTGGTAAGGACACGTCTTGGAGCAATACCAATCACACGTTGCAGGTCACAGGGGCGCGCTACTCCCTTATCTATTTCTGAGATCAGCCACGTGTTCCAACTGGTAGATAAAATATCAATCGCCAGCCGCACCGGACAATCCATGTAATCCATCGGGTTCTTCTTCACATACATACTCTAACTTTTTTTCATTCTTTCCAAAGATAATCAATTATCAGTCAAATAGAGATAAATTTGTCACCCTGTGAGAAAAATATCCCATCTTGCACACCTCAGAAGAAGCGCTTATCTTGCGAAAAAATAGTGGAGTTCATATGAAAAAGCAGGAGATCATCGTCAAAGGCGCAAGAGAAAATAACCTGAAAAATATTTCCCTCCGTATTCCTAAAAAGCAGATCAGTCTTTTTACAGGGGTATCAGGCTCGGGCAAAACCTCTCTGGTATTCGATACCATCGCAGCCGAATCGCAACGGCTGCTGAACGAAACGTACAATAGTTTCATCCGTCACCGGCTACAACAGTATGGCAAACCCGATGTAGACAGTATGGAGAATCTCTCTGTTGCTATTATCGTCGACCAGAAGCGCATCGAAGGCAACTCACGTTCTACCGTAGGCACTATTACCGATCTGTACGCTTTGCTCCGGTTGCTCTTCTCGCGCATCGGTATACCCTTCGTCGGGCATTCCAATGCCTTTTCGTTCAACAATCCACAGGGAATGTGCTCCTGCTGCGAAGGACTTGGCAAAATCCACACGGTAGACCTCGACGAACTCATTGACAAAGATAAATCCCTCAACGAAGGGGCCATCCGCTTTCCTTCTTTCGAACCCGGTGGCTGGCGGTGGACACGCTATATCTACTCCGGACTGTTTGATAACGACAAAAAAATCCGTGACTATACCCCCGAAGAGTGGCACAACCTGATCTATGCCGATGGGCTCAAACTCAGCAACCCTGCTCCGGAGTTTCCCAAAACAGCCATCTACGAAGGTGTACTCCCCCGTTTCCAACGCTCTTTCCTCAGGAAAGAATCGCGTGAGATCACGGGTAAACACCGGCAGCGGTACAAGGAAGTAGTCCGCAAACAAACCTGTCCGGAATGTCAGGGTACCCGCCTCAATCCCACTGTACTTACCTGCCAGATAGCCGGACGCAACATTGCCGACTGCTGCCGGATGCAGATCGACGAACTGCTGCCGTTCGTAAAAAGTATTCGCAACGATTCTGTGACACCCTTGCTCAACGCCCTGATCGGAAGCCTGACAAACCTCCTTGCGATCGGCCTTGGCTACCTGTCCCTGAGTCGGGAGACCTCTTCCCTGTCTGGTGGAGAATCGCAACGCGTCAAACTCGTCCGGCACCTCGGCAGCAGCCTTACCGATCTGACCTATATCTTTGATGAACCCAGCATCGGTCTGCATCCCAACGACGTACAAAAACTCAATAACCTGCTTCTGGAGCTGCGTGACAAAGGAAATACTGTACTTATTATTGAACACGATCCGGATGTCATCCGCATTGCCGATCACGTGGTAGATATGGGAATCGGCGCAGGCAGGCAGGGTGGCGATATTGTATATCAGGGAGACTATCAGGGACTGACGAAAGCCGATACCCCTACAGGAGATTATCTCCGTAGTCATAAATCACTCAAAACCAACTACCGGCAAGCTACCGGATACCTGACTCTGGAAGGCTGCTCACTGCACAACCTGAAAAACATCTCCCTGCGTCTGCCCCGGCAAGTGCTTACTGTCATTACAGGAGTAGCAGGTTCGGGCAAAAGTTCACTCGTTCAGTCACTGATTCAAACATACACAGATATTGTCCTGATCGACCAAAGTACGCTGAGGGGCAGCAAACGCTCCAATGTAGCTACCTATATCGGCATAGCCGACCTCATACGCAGGTTGTATGCCATACAAAACAGAGTCAGCAAATCACTTTTCAGTCACAATTCGGACGGTGCTTGTCCCGAGTGCAAAGGTCTTGGTTTTATTTCCACAGATCTTGCCTTTCTCGATGCAGTGGAAGTATGCTGTGAACATTGCCAGGGCAGCGGATTCCGCCCCGAAGTACTTCCCTACAAACTTTACGACAGGGATATCACACAGATCTTCTCACTCACCATCAGTGAAGCAAGTACACTCTTTACTGAACCTGAAGTCGTTGGCCCTCTTCAACGACTCTGTGAAGTTGGACTGGATTACCTCACTCTCGGACAATCTCTGAACACCTTTTCCGGTGGCGAACGCCAACGTCTCAAACTCGCCACCGAACTTGGCAACCGGGGAAATATATATGTTTTCGACGAACCCACTACCGGATTGCATGGCTCGGATGTCTGCAAACTCTTGCGTCTGTTCGACCGTATGACCAACGATGGCAATACCGTCATCATTATCGAACACAACATGGACATCATCAGCCAGGCCGATTGGATCATTGACATGGGCCCCGGAGCAGGAAAAGAGGGAGGAGAAATTATCTTCGAGGGCTATCCGAAAGAGATCATTTATCAGGACGCTTCACTTACAGGAAAACATCTGAAACGTTATTCCGGCCTATCGTGATCAGGCCACACAATTGGGTATAAGCCCTTCCTCCTTCAACCAGCCCAATGAGATCCGGGAACTCTCCGGATCTCTGGCAGAAGCATGGGATCTGGAAAATGAATATCCGACCATCCTGTTACGTCTTGGTTACGGCAAGCCTATGCCCTACTCACCCAGGAAGTCTGTGGAAGAGGTGATGCTGAGAGAATGAATTTCTGTGAAAATCACTACCTTTGTATACAAAACCCATTTAATGAGCAACAACGTATGGCAACATTTGGTAGTAAAGTCATTCAGTTCAACAGTGAACTTTCGTTTACCGACCCTCTGCCTGAAAATATACAGGTATTGAACCCGTTCCGGAATAATCCCGAAATCAATGAGATTTCTGAAAAGTTCTACAACAAATTCTATAACGACGAGAATCCCCGTCGCCTGATCCTGGGGATCAATCCGGGAAGATTGGGTGCAGGTGTCACAGGCATTCCCTTTACCGATTCCAAACGAATGAATGATGTATGTGGCATTCGGATCGGATCGGTATCTACTCACGAACCGTCCTCCGTATTTGTCTACGATATGATCCGGGAATACGGAGGAGCAGAAAAATTCTACGGAGACTATTACATCAATTCGATCTGCCCGCTGGGATTTATCGTCTATAACAAAAAAGGCAACTGGGTCAATTGCAATTATTACGACGATAAAGAACTGATCCGTACCATGTACGATTTCATGGTAAACAGCCTACGCCGCCAGATCTCATTTGGTATCGATACGGAAGTATGTTATATACTGGGCAAACGAAATGCCAAATTTATACGTGAGATCAATAAGAAAGAGAAATTCTTCGATCGGTTGGTCGAACTGGAGCATCCACGCTACATTGTGCAATACAGATCAAAAGACACAGAATTCTATCTGACTAAATATCTGGAGGCATTTTGCAGGGAATGAACCGGACATTCTTTTTATTTGCCTCGGGATAAATGCTGTTTTAATAGTAAATTATATACTCTGATAAAAGCCATTGAAAAGATCAGGAGACCGAGTGCTGTAAGTGCTGTTAAACAAACCGATCCGATTTGTTTAACAATCCACCCGGCGTTGTTTAACAATCCATCTGACGTTGTTTAACAATCCACCTGACGTTGTTTAACAACGGACTCCGTGAAATGTGCAAATACAAAGATCCGTCAGGAAGTGCCAGAAAACAGGATATTGAAAAGACAAACTTAAGAATAAACTTCTCCACACAGCTTCTTTCAAAAACTTTATATTCTATTTCCTATATAATTTCCTTTTCGTCTGCATCTGATGAATCTTCTTTCCCTTTCTTGTCATCAGACAGGATGTTGATTTTTCCATCTATCTCCAGAATAGCCAGATCAACAGAATGGATGTCTGCTATTCCCTGCCCGCGAATAGCTTCTTTCAATTCCCGGAGGGTCAGTTTATTTTTTTTCATCTCTCTGGTATTCAATTTACCATGACGGATCAGCACAACAGGATCACCATCCATAAGTCTGGCAAACTTTTTGGATCTGTAATGGAAGTAATCAAATATCTTGTTGATAACAAAAAGAGTAGTAGCAGCGAGAAGTCCTCCCGATAAAGTTTCATCCGGCCCGACCATTGCATTTTGTACGGAATTACTGATTAGCAGTACAAAGACAAGGTCTGAAATAGACAATTGGGTAAGTTCATTCTTACCCAACAGGCGCAACAGGATCACAACAAATATGTATATGATCGTTGTAGATATCAGAATATTCAGATAAGGATTCTCTATCATAGCTGTCAGCGGATTAAGAAAATATTACCCGGAAGAATACATATTTTCCTTTCAACAAACAGAGTTTGAAAAAGTTCCCTTAATCAGTTGGTGTATTCAGCAATGGACAGTGAGAAAAAATCAGTTTGTTGCCTCAACGTATAAACTGGATCAACTCTACCGGAGCTCCATTGAAAACGATCATCGATACTTTGATACGATCTAACGGATATTCAGGGCCTGCAAGTACTTCAAAAGACCTGCGTCTGAGTTCAGTATCTATATCATCTACCTCAAAAGCAATATGAGGCATCTGTTTGATCAACGGATGTACAGGGGAGAAATCTTCAAAACGGAGCCACTCTACTCCAAACGGATTGTTGCGAAAGCCGGCTACATGATACCCCAGATGAGGAAAATAAACTGCATCTTCATAAGATTGTCCGGAAGGAATTCCCAGATGATGGTATTTCCATCTCCACTGCCGGATACATTCGGGGGATTCGTAATTTTCACGTGGAAAGAAAAGAGTATGCTTTGCCTTCCAGTCCTGCCATTCCTGCCAGGTCAGTTCATAAAAGACTTCTTTACTTTCCGACTTTCCCTGCGCATAATGATCCAGTTCTTTCGGAGAGAATCTCATACCGACAGACTCCATCAGCCGTACTGCAGGAACATTGCGACTGTCTACAGCAAAGCCTATCTGATTTACCTCCGGCAGGTCGAACAGAAGATCTATAGCCAGCATCAGTACTTCTTTGCCAAGTCCTCTGCCGCGAAACGGTGGAGAAAGTGTGCAATACAAAGAGGCTCCTCCTTCGCCTACAGACAACCGACAGTCACCGATCAACTGCTCATCTTCCTTGGATACCACAGCCATCACTTTCCAATCGAAATGATTGCTGCGGGGAGGGTTAGAGTTCAGAATATACTCGATCAGTTCTTCCTGTTCCAGTACATCTCCCGAACCATACAGCTTTGTCTGTTCTTTTTCTAAAGACCGATAGGCCCATACAGCCTCCATATCCTCCAGAGTCATTTTTCTCAAATAGACTCTTTCGCTTTCTTTTAAAATCATAGCAAGACCAATTACGGTTAAAAAGACAAATGTAGAAGTTTTTTCAGATAAACCACTCTTCTTCAAACTTTTTTATAACAATCTACTGATAAAAAAGAACCATCGGTCTGACCTGAAAAGAAATCAGTATGGGGCAAACAATCTTATCTGTCCGATACAAGACCCGTGAATAAGCGGAGTTACACTGCCTGATACCGAATGATATCCATGTTTTCGATCAGTTCCCGTATAATACGGATACCTTCCTGAAAATGGAGTTGATTACCGTGTTCTTCGATTGCATCCACGTCCTCCCATTCTTGGATAAAAGCCACCGCGTCTTCGTTTTCAATATCTTCCATCAGCGTATAGGAGACATTTCCTTTCTCGTTCCGGCTTTCGGCTATCATATCCTGTACAGCAGCTATAAAATCAGCTTTATATCCTTTCTTTACGATGCAATGGGCAACAACTGTAATCATAATGTTTATATTTAATTGAATGAATTCTCTTTGTCAGAGAGTATATGAATATTGTTTTTAATTCTGAGTCATTATACTATATAACAAATACACAGTAGATTAAGTTACAGGATACTTCACATTTTCCTCTCTTTGCCTGAAGTTGATGAGGTATATTCCTAATTTTAAGAAACAATATTAAAAAAATCTTTTCTATATTTGCAGCGCAAAGGTTCCTTACCGGAAATTTCTTTCCGGAGGGATTAAAAGGGAACGCCGTGTAAATCGGCGACAATACCCGTTGCTGTGAGTTCCTCTCCCGTACCAGGGAGACAAAAGGTCTGAACACTCTTTGCCACTGTTTCGAAAGAAATGGGAAGGCGTTGAGACCGGAACGAGTCAGAATACCTGCCTGTTGCAAACTTTTTAAGAATTGCGCCACGGGATCATGGAGCAGATTCAAACAGACCGATAACTTCTCTTCACGTGTGTTATCCCTCTATTTGTATCATTCATTCTCATGGCACGTATATTTATTAATCCATTAAATTTTATGTGTTATGACAAAGCGATTTAAGTTTTTGGCACTGTGCTTCACCGCACTGGCCGTAGTGTTGGTATCTTCCTGTAGCAACGAGGATGATTTCCTGAATCAGGAACCACAAGGAGTAGATACCAATACCCGTGCAGTAGAGAATCCGGATGGTAGTTGGACCATTACTTTCGATGATTTTGAATCTTATATGTTGGCAGCACCAACGTCGAAAGGCGAAAACTATTATTCTTATCTGGCTCCCGGACAGCAGGTTATTGAGATTTTTGATCCGAACTATGTATTCGTATCTAACCTGAATACAGTAGGTGGATATCAGGACCTGTCCAGTGGAGGTATTGCCGTATCCAACTGGAACTATCGTTCGAATATTACAGGTAAAACCGGTGACTGGTGGTATTCATGGGACAATCAGATGTCTGTTTATAATACAAATTCTACAGACGGAGCCAATACCAATGCCGGACACAGCGGATCAAATTTTGGAGTCGTATACGGCTATTCAGACGAATATAACCAGGCTTATATGGCAAAACCTGAGTTTTATCTGGATGATGAGAGAACTCTCGTAGGTCTTTGGATATGTAATACTTCCTATACGTATGGCATTATTGAAAATGGTAACAAATTCGGAAAAGAAGGAGTTGCCATTCCATTGAAAGATACAAAAGGGTATTTCCAGGTAATGCTTGAATGTTATGATTACAGTGAAAACCTGATCACTACCAAAACTTATATGATCGCTGATTACCGGGATGGCCACACACAGGTAGACCCGGCAACATCCTGGGTATACTGGCCCATCAATGTCGACGGTGTAGGTATCGTTAAATTCAATTTCACAGGTTCTGATATTGGAGATTACGGTCTCAATACTCCTGCTTTTCTGTGTATTGATGATATAAATATAAAATAAACAGATTATCGTCAGGGAGGGTGTGTCAAAAGTCATTATGGAACCTTTTGACATCGCCGACCGTTGGTCCAGGGATATAAATCCACTTATGACACACCCTCTTCTTTCTTTTACAGAAGGATGATTCACAACCGTATGCGACCATTATTAGCCAAAGCATCTTTCGGATAAGGAATCTTTATACTCATTTATATGAAATACATTCGTTTTTTAATATTCCTGTTAGTTTTTTCTGCCTGTAATAAAGACAACCTGCTTATAGAAGAGGTAAAACTACCACCTCTTATCGAATTGGATAGTGAAACGGGTATATACACGATCAAAGTAGGACGTGAATTGACCATCTCACCTACTTATCAATATGCGGAAGATGCCCTGTTTGCCTGGACTATTGAAGGAAAACTGGTTGGTTCGGAACAGAAATTCAGTTATATCTGGGAACAAGAGGGAGAAGTGTACATTAAAATAAGGGTAGACAATCGGTATGGTTTTTCGGAAGAAGAACTTAAAGTAGAAGTAAACGACCTTACTCCTCCTGTGATCTCGCTGCTACTTCCTTCCAAAGGATTGAAAGTACTTCAGAACACGGATTATACCTTTGAACCTGATATCCGGCACGACGATCTGGAAAATTTCAATATCGAGTGGAAGTTAAATAATAAGGTTGTGTGTACCGAAAAGACTTACCTTTTCAATCAGAAAGAACCGGGCATTTATCCCCTGACGATCCATGCATCGAACATAGATGGCTCTACCACAACAGAGATTGCCATTGAGGTTGTAGATGTGATGCCCTATGTAGCAGAATTTCCCACACCTTCTTACTTCCAGTCTTCTACAGATCGCTACACATTTACCGGCCGGCCGGTATACCTGCGTCCCTGGCTGGAATACTTTGACCACCCTGTATTTGAATGGTCGGTAGACGGAGAAATCGTAGAGGGGGAAACAGGACGTATGTATAAGTTCACACCCACACAGTCCGGAGAATACATGGTATCTGTAACCGTATCAGAAAGCAATGCAGCTGATGAAAATGTTACCCGCCATATCACCCGTAGCAAAGGCAGTATAACTACGGAGGTAAAAGTGATCTGTGTCAAAGAATCTGAAGAAGAGCGTTACCGTGCTGCCAACCCGGGTAGTTCCGGACTTTGGAACAGAGTTTACGAATATACTCCGGGGCCAGGACAATTTATCAATGAAACTACAGCCATTGGCGGTATGACAGGCAACGAGACCACCCCACAACAAGCGATAGAATGGGCCACTCAACGCCTGGAACAAAAACAGCATGTTTCACTCGGTTCATTCGGCGGATACATCATTGTCGGATTCGATCACAGTATTCCGAATACCAGTAATGAATACGACTTCTGCATACAAGGGAACGCATTCGATGGAAGTTCGGAACCTGGTATTGTATGGGTCATGCAAGATACAAATGGAGATGGCCTGCCCAATGACGAATGGTTTGAACTCAAAGGGTCCGAGACTGGTAAGGAAGAAACTATTCAGGATTTTGAGGTTACTTATTTCCGCCCGGCTGCTCCGCGCATGAACGTGCAGTGGGTCAGTTCGGAGGGTAAAAGCGGTTGGATCGATTACAATAGCTATCACCTTCAGGATTATTATTATCCGCTGTGGATAGAAGAAGATAGTTATAGACTCACAGGAACCTGTCTGGCGGCCCGAAACGTACAAAGTCCGGCAAGCGGATTCTGGGACAACAAACCCTACGATTGGGGATATGCAGACAACTACGGAAAGGATCAAATCGCTGGTGGCAGTTCTGTCGATGGTACCGGGCAACGCAATGGGTTCAACCTATCACATGCTATCTATCCGGACGGTACGAAAGCCGATCTGAAATACATTGACTTTATCAAAGTACAATGCGGTGTACTGGCAAAAAGTGGTTGGCTGGGAGAGGTATCCACTGAAGTGTTCTCTTTTCAGGATTTATCCCTAACAAACAACAATTAAAAAACAATACTTATTACCATGTTCCATTTTATCAAAATTTCCTTTGTATGTGCAACTTCACTGTTGCTATTAAGTGCCTGTTCCGATGACAACAAAGATCTTATCCCGGAAGATGCCGATGAGAATTTCATCACTTCCGTGGTACTGACATTGGAGGATGAAACCACCTACAGAGCAGTGATCGAAAACAATATAATCACAGTCACAGTACCTTATACAGTGGCATTAGACGGTGCAAAAGCCACATTCATCTATACCGAGTCCGCTTCTATCCTACCCAACCCGGAAACCATCACCGATTGGGACACTGAACGTACCTTCCGTGTCACCTCTTACAACAACGACACCAACGAATATACCTATAAAGTGATCAAAGACGAAATTCGTCACGAAGGAGATGCTGTGCTCAGGACCGCAGCCGATGTTGCAGATTTTGTAGCTTCTGATGTAACGGTAGTCAAAGGAAACCTGATTATCGGATCGGATGAAGATAACGCCGAACCACTGGAAGATATTTCCGCCCTGACCGTATTGAAAGAGGTAGAAGGCAATATTGTGATCCGCAACAGTTTCCTGGGAGCTGATCTGACAGGACTGGACAATATCACATCTGCCGGAGGTCTCGTCATAGGTAGTGAAGAGTCATTCTCTAATGCTCCCGAATTGCAGATAATCACCATGAAATCCCTGCAACAGATATCAGGTGACATTTGTGTCAGAAACAATCAGATCACGCACGTGGAGTTCGAAAAGTTGGTATCCATTGGGGGCAATTTACAGTTCAACTCGCATGCCCTGATCATGCTCGAATTTACACAGTTGACAACAATTGGCAATGACCTGATCCTTGAAGCACAGAATGAGGAAGAAGAATTTGGAGGAGTGATCACACATCTCACACTCCCCGAATTGACAACTGTAGGTGGTAAAGTGGCAGTAAACTGTTTTCTTTACCTGAAATCCATCAGTTTACCGAACTTACAGACAGCCGGTAGCCTGGAATTGGAAACGATCCCGGTTATTCTGGAAACCATCAAATTGCCTGAACTCAGAGAAGTGAACGGAGATCTAACCATTGTAGCAAATCAGATCAGAGGAGATGCCTTCAATTCGAAAACCAACGACATATTAACTCAAATAGAAGGATTAAGCAAATTAACCACAGTGAAAGGAATGCTGACTGTAGCTAACTTTGAAAAACTTAAAAATCTACCTGATATCAGTAACCTTACTACACTTGGGAGCATTACCCTACACCGACTGGATGCCTGTAACGGAGCAGAATTGGATTTGTCAAACGTAAATTTCGAAACTTTTGATAACGTAATCCCATCGATCAATATTACAGGTTACACCAATTTGTCAAAAATCATCACACAGGAAGATCTGTCGCATGTAGACATCTATGTGTATACGTATTCAAACAATACAAACACAAACCCTGTTATTTTCCCGGAGATGAATTTTAAAAGTGTCAGGAACTTCACAAATGACAACAATGCCACTGCAGACCCTGTTTATTTGTTTGAGCAAGTACACGGGAATCTTTTACTTACACGTACGTCCAGAAACGGATTATCTGCCCCAAATCTGACACATGTAGAAGGATATATGAGAATAAATAGTCTACAAAATACAAACCTATCTTTCCCGGTACTGGAAACTGTAGGGGGGCAACTCTACATACCAAGTCGCAATCACCCTTCAGGATCCACACTGGATTTCTCAAAGTTAAAATCTGTAGGTTGCGCAGCTATTCCCGCCTACTCGGAAGAAGGTAATATAGCGAACGGTAGCCCTATCGGAACCTTTGATATCAATTCAGCTCTGCATATGGATTTTCCCGAACTGGAACGTGTAGGAGGTGTAGGCTTCACTATACATCTGGCCACAGGAGTTTCTTGTCCGAAACTAACTACCATAGATGGTACCTTGTGTATAGAAAATGCTTCGAGACTCACAGAAATTGAAATGCCGGTACTCACCTCTTTGTCCGGTCTCTATTTCCGTGGTCTGACACAATTTACGGACTTTACACAATTCGGAGAATTTGTTCAGGACAAAAGCATTGATGAAGCTAAGTGGAATGTCATAAGCTGTGGATACAATCCTACCTATCAGGATATGTTGGACAGAAAATACACGAATCAGTAAACCTAATTTAGGAAGATTGCGTGCGGAAGCAGGCAGTTGAATATATAAAGTCACAGGGAATGTCGACCAGCCTCAACAGGTCGCGTTCTCTGTGATGCTGTACAAAAGATAGTCCTTATCCATCGTAATGTAAGGTTACATTTAATCTGCAAAAAATTATGCATAAATTCCCGACACACATATTCTATCTTTTTCTTCTCTTTTCGGTATGCAGTTGCATAGACTACGGACCTATCGATGAAGAAGAGTTCAACATCGGTCATGTTTCCGACGGCAATGGATTGTTTATCACCAACGAAGGCAACTTTATGTACGGCAATGCCTCTCTCTCTTTTTACAATGCGGAGACCAGTCAGGTACAGAACGAAGTATTTGCCCGGGCCAACGGGATGAAACTGGGCGATGTGGCACAGTCAATGGTGATCCACAACGGTATCGGATGGGTAGTGGTCAATAATTCGGGAGTGATCTTCGCCATCGATATCAATACCTTCAAAGAGGTAGGACGTATTACCGGATTTACCTCTCCCCGTTATATGCATTTCCTGAGTGACGAAAAGGCATACGTAACCCAGATCTGGGATCCGCGTATCTACATTGTAAATCCCCAAACATATCAGATAACCGGGTATATAGAGACGGATATGGATTATGAATCCGGCTCTACCGAACAGATGGTACAATATGGCAAGTATGTATATACCAATTGCTGGTCGTATCAAAACCGTATTCTAAAAATAGATACCGAGACTGATCAGGTAGTAGACCAACTCACCATAGGTATCCAACCCACCTCATTGGTTATGGACAAGTACAACAAGATGTGGACCATCACCGATGGCGGTTACGAAGGAAGCCCTTACGGGTACGAAGCACCTTCGTTGTATTGCATCGATGCAGAGACCTTCCAAATCGAGAAGTCATTCAAATTCAAATTGGGTGACTGGCCTTCCGAAGTGCAGCTCAACGGTGCGCGCGACACCATCTACTGGATCAACAAATCGATCTGGCAAATGGATGTAACAGCCAACCGGGTACCGGTGAGACCCTTTCTGGAAGATAGAAAAACCATTTACTACGGCCTGACAGTAAACCCTGTCAACTCCGATGTATACGTTGCCGATGCCATAGATTATGTACAACCGGGTGTTGTTCTCAGATACTCTTCACAGGGAAAATTACTCGACGAATTCAAAGTAGGCATTATACCGGGAGCTTTCTGCTGGCGATAATACTATGTAAAATGAAATAAAACAGAATAACAATGAAAATCAGGATACATATTATTGGTACGCTTCTTCTTGGTCTGACTTCCCTGTCACTACAGGCACAGGAGGAAAGCAGAAATCAGCAAAGAAAAGATAAAGTCGCCTACAGCCTGAAGATCAATGAAGTGAATATCTATGGCAGGCGTCCGATCAAAGACATCGGTATACAGCAAACGAAATTGGATACAACTGCACTTCGTGAAAACATTACTCTCTCCATGGCCGATGTGCTCACACAGAACACAACTATTTTTATCAAACAATACGGACGGGCTACCCTCTCGACTGCTTCGTTTCGTGGAACCTCTCCTTCCCATACGCAGGTGACATGGAACGGTATGAAACTCAATTCGCCCATGCTGGGTATGGTAGATTTTTCCATGATCCCCTCCTACTTTATCGACGATGCTTCGCTCTTGCATGGAACCTCCTCTATCAACACTACCGGAGGTGGTCTGGGAGGAGCGATTACCCTTTCTACCAAACCCGCGAAGAAAGAGGGCTTCGGCGTGCAGTATATCCAGGGCATCAGTTCTTTCAGGACATTTGATGAGTTTCTGCGCCTCACCTATGGCAACCGGCACTGGCAGGCCTCTACCCGATTGGTGTACTCTTCTTCGGAAAACCGATATACGTACAGGAACTAC
Source organism: Bacteroides sp. (assembly GCA_031977515.1). Lineage (GTDB taxonomy): Bacteria > Bacteroidota > Bacteroidia > Bacteroidales > Bacteroidaceae > Bacteroides. The sequence continues at coordinate 17,043 of DALZBD010000011.1, forward strand.
AACAAGAAGGAGAATATCTATGACGACGATATGAATATCATCGATACGTATTACCCAAAGGAGCGAAACAAATCCGGCGATTTTCACGACCTGCACCTGCTGCAGGAGATCTATTACAATACCGGAAAAGGAGATCGCCTGGGAGTGTCTGCCTGGTATATGAAGTCGCGTCGCGGTGTACCGATGCTGAATGTAGATTACAAGGACGATACTGAATATATCAACGAGCAGAAAGAAAATACGTTCCGGGGTGTACTCAACTGGGACCACAATCGTACGGACTGGAAACTGGCTGTAAAAGCCGGCTATACCTATACAGACCTGGGATATGAATACTCCAGAGACCTGGGCAACGGAAGTCGTGTACAGATGATTGATTCGCACAGTTACGTAAATACCTTGTATGGTTCTGCCCACACCGACTATTATCTGGGAGACAAGTGGATGTTTACTGCCGGGCTGACGGCTCATCAGCATTTCGTAGACAGCCGCGATATGAACATCATCACCCAGGAAGGAGGCACGGCTGTGGTGGGCTACGACCAGGCTCGTACCGAACTCTCTGTGAATCTATCCGCCAAATGGCAACCGACTGACCGACTGGGTATGTCGGTAGTGATCCGTGAAGATATGTACGGGGAGAAATGGACCCCAGTGATACCTGCCTTCTTCACAGATTATGTGGTATCCAAAAGAGGAAACGTGATAGCTAAGGCATCCGTATCGCGTAATTTCCGGTTCCCCACCCTGAACGACCTCTACTTCCTTCCCGGTGGAAATCCTGATCTGAAAAGAGAAGAAGGTTTTACGTACGATGCCGGAGTTTCTTTCTCATTGGCTGAGGAAAACCGGTATTCATTGACAGGAGAGGTCACCTGGTTCGATTCTCAGATCAACGACTGGATCGTCTGGCTACCGACCTTCAAAGGATTCTGGACTCCGATGAATGTGAAAAAGGTACATGCCTATGGCATCGAAGTGAAAGCTGCCAGCCAACTCCGGCTCTCCGAAGACTGGCAACTGGCGATGGATGGAAATTTCAGCTGGACTCCCTCGATCAATCACGGCGATCCCGTCAACTGGGCCGACGAATCCATCGGCAAACAGTTGGTATATATTCCCAAACGTTCTGCCGCCTTCACCGGTAAGCTCTCCTACAAAAGCTGGCGGTTTACCTACAAATGGACCTACTACAGCCAACGATATACCACATCCAGCAACGAGACAGCTACCAAAATCGGGGAACTGCTTCCCTACAATATGAGTGACCTCTCTTTGGAAAAGGTATGTTCGTTCAAATGTAGGGATCTGTCAGTAAAAGGAGTGGTAAACAACCTGTTCAACGAAGAGTACGAATCGGTACTTTCACGCCCGATGCCCCGGATGAACTATGGGATCACTCTGGACTTCCGGCCCAGATTCAGGAAGTGATTTTCCCGGGCATAAAAAATGATGAACAAAGCAGACGGTAGCCTCTGTTTATTTTCCGGATATTCCAGACCTGTTCTGCCTCCGCCCATGACACGACTAAAGATAAGATACAATCAGAAAAAACATTCTCTCTTTAGCTTTTTCCAATCCCTGATCGGCTTCTGCAGGAAGTTTATCAGGGATTCTTTATATTTTTCCGTCTTTCCTTTTTTCTGTAACCCAACTCCTTACCAGATCTTTTTCACAATTTTTTTTATTTCCTCCCCATTACCTTATAAGTTTTCTACATCTCTCTGAATATCCATTCACAAATAATTCGTACCTTTGCGCAATTATTTTTTTCTCACCTCGTAAAAAATATCATCATGGCAGTCTACTTAGAAAATGTATCCAGAACATTCGGAGAATACCTGCTTATTCCTGGCCTTACCACCAAAGCATGCGTACCTTCCAATGTCTCATTGAAAACACCGTTGGTCCGACACAAGGCCGGTGAACGTTCTCCCATTGAGTTGAATATCCCGGTAGTCTCGGCTATCATGCAATCGGTTTCGGGACCTGACCTGGCCATCGAACTGGCACGCAACGGAGGCCTCTCCTTCATCTTCGGCTCACAGCCTATAGATACCCAGGCCGATATGGTACGCAAGGTCAAGAAATTCAAAGCGGGTTTTGTAGTAAGTGATTCCAATGTCACTCCGGATCATACACTGGCCGATGTAATCCGCCTGATCCGTGAAACAGGTCACTCAACTATCGGAGTAACGGACAATGGTAAATCAGACGGTAAACTCCTCGGTATGCTTACCAGCCGTGACTTCCGTGCCGAAAAGGACTCACACGACTTGAAAGTAAGCCAATTCATGACCCCATTTTCCAGCCTGATCGTAGGCGAACTCGGCATCACGCTCAGCGAAGCCAATCAGATCATCTGGGACCACAAGCTCAATACATTACCCATTATTGATAAAGACCAACGCCTGGCATACTTCGTATTCCGCAAAGACTATGACAGCCACAAAGAGAATCCTTACGAACTCCTGAGCGAAGACAAAAAACTGTTGGTAGGTGCAGGTATCAATACCCGCGACTATCAGGAGCGTGTACCTGCTCTGGTAGAGGCCGGTGTGGATGTACTCTGTATCGACTCTTCCGACGGCTATTCGGAATGGCAGGGAGAGACGCTGCGCTGGGTACGCAAGACCTACGGAGATGATGTCTATGTAGGAGGCGGTAATGTAGTGGATGCCGAAGGGTTTCTCTACCTCGTAGAGGCCGGAGCAGATTTCGTGAAAGTAGGTATCGGTGGTGGTTCTATCTGTATCACCCGTGAACAGAAAGGTATTGGTCGCGGACAGGCTACTGCTCTTATCGAAGTGGCTCAGGCCCGTGACGCTTATTTCAAACAAACCGGGAAATACATCCCCATCTGTAGCGACGGGGGTCTGGTACACGACTATCACATGGTACTGGCACTGGCTATGGGAGCGGATTTCCTCATGATGGGACGCTATTTTGCCCGCTTCGACGAATCTCCAACCAAAAAGCTACGCATCGGCAACAACTATGTGAAAGAGTATTGGGGAGAAGGTTCCAACCGTGCCCAGAACTGGCAACGCTACGACATGGGTGGCACAGAATCCCTGAAATTCGAAGAAGGTGTAGACAGCTACGTCCCCTACGCAGGAAAGATGAAAGACAATCTCGCTGTGACCCTGGGAAAAATGAAAGCTACCATGTGCAGCTGCGGCTCTATCACCATCAAGGAATTGCAGGAAAAAGCCCGTATCACGCTGGTATCTTCTACCAGTATCGTGGAAGGTGGTGCACACGACGTGATCCTGAAAGACAACAACCGATAACGGTTGTTTCTACATACAATCAAAAACCAGGTTGCCTTCCGGATATTCCGAAGACAACCTGGTTTTTTAATACCCTTACAGCAACAAAAAAGCGGGACAATAGAAAAGTTCATCTCTTTCCCACAAACTCAGAACTTCCTTTACTTACTTCCTATATTAGATAATAGTATCTTATACTCTGCGATCAGGCCTGATCTGTGAGGCAGATACCCACTCCTTTGATCACCCTGATCTCCACTTTGGGATCATCGGACAACTTCTTACGGAGTTTACTGATAAAGACGTCGAGACTACGGGATGCAAAGTAGTCATTCCCTTCTGTATTCCAATATTTCTCCAGAATAGCCTCCCGACGTACAGTCTGCCCTTTGTTCTGACACAGGGTACGCAAGACCTCAGCTTCACGGGAAGTGAGGGTAGCGACTGTACCGGAAGAGTGGCGGAGCGTAGCATGATCAGCGTCCAGGACATACTCTCCTATCTTCAGCAGATTGCTCTCATTGCGCGTCGAAGTATTGTTTTTCAGCTTCAGAACTCCCTGTATATGAGCATCCAGTTCTTCGGGAATGAATGGTTTTTTGATGTAGTTATTCGCTCCTATACGGTAACCGGCTGTCACATCTTTCGGGGAGACACGGGCAGAAGCCATCAGGATCGGGGTATCCGTATCTGTCTCCCGGATTCGTTCTACCATCTGATAGCCGTCCATGACAGGCATTTCAATATCTGATATGATAATATCCGGTGCATGTTCTTTCCACATCTGTAACCCTTCCTTTCCATTGGCAGCTGTAATTACCTCATACCCCCCGATCACATCTTCCAGACTTCCCTGTATGATATAAGACAGGTTTGGGTCGTCTTCGACTAACAAAAGCTTTATCATTTCTCCTG
>DALZBD010000012.1:0-20214 GCA_031977515.1 Bacteroides sp.
AATGAATAAAATTTAAACAGGCTCTTCAAAGCGGGAATCAGTGGGATTCACTATCTTTGTCTGCGTTTTATATCAAAAGAAATGTCTGATTGCCGGACAGGGAAAAAAGATATAGGGAGGAGTCTGCAGGCTATCCTTATCCACTCAGAAAAATAGCTGTTATGAAAGTCGTTATACATCCGCAATATTCTTTCCTTGAATCATTTATACGTGCCATCCCTGAGAATTTTCAGAAAGAGGGAAAGACCATCTATAAAGGCAGGAATGAGTTGAAAGTATTTGATGTGCAGGGCGTGAAGGTGAATGTGAAGTCTTTTTGTATTCCACATATTATCAATCGTATTGCCTACAGCTCGATCCGCCGGTCAAAAGCGGCCCGTTCGTATATATATGGGCTTCGTTGCCTCGGATATCAGGTAGATACCCCCCACCCTATTGCTTATGTAGAGACGTACAAGTGGGGTTGGATCGGCCCTTCTTATTATATCTCCTTGCAAGAGGAAAACGTGAGAAACATGAAGCATATATATACGGTTCCGGACGAAGAGACAAAGTCACTTCTGGAAGCCTATGCGCGTTTCACGGCTTTTATGCACGGGCAGGGTGTGTTTCATAAAGATTATTCTCCCGGAAATATTTTATTTAAAGAGACACAGGAAGGGTTTCGATTCAGTATTATAGATCTGAATCGTATGGAGTTTGGTCCTGTGGGTATGGAAAAGGGATGTTCTGCTTTCAGGGCCAACAATATGCACGAAGAGCAGATCAACTGGATCGCTGATGTGTATGCCCGGGAGCGTTGCATGGACCCGGAGATCTGTAGAGATCTGATCCGCAGCTACCATGATACATTCTGGAAGAACTACCTGAGAAGACATCCCGACTGGGAAAGAGTGTATATCTGAAAAGAGGGTGTATCCAAAGTCTGAATACCCTTTGATGTAGAATCAGTCCATGTACCGTGAATCTTGTCAAGGGCCGGGGGGTATCAGGGGTGATTCGTAACAACCCAGATCCTGATATCTCTGATCATCGGTCAGGATGATGATCACATTAGGCTTTTGCCGGGCATAGATACACCCGGCAAAAGCTATCATGGGAAGAATAGTCCACATTTTTTTCATACCTGAGAATGTTTTAAGGCTATTGTCATACGATGATCTATTCAGACTTTATATGGCCTTCTGTCAGCCCGCTATCGTTGTAGGTATCTACACGATAATGATACTTCACACCTTTGGTGAGGATATGTAGCAGGAGTTCAGTGGTATCGTTTCCTTTCACCTGGATACACTGATTCAGAAAATCCGGCTGGTAGCTAAACCGAACCAGATAGCCATCGGCATCGGGGACTTTGTTCCAGGCAAGCGAAGCGTATCTTTCGTCTTCCCGGTTTCTTATCACAGCAAGTTCTTTCACTTGTCCCGGCATATCGGAATGCCCCGAACCAAATACCCGCAGGTCGAGCAGAGCAAATTTACCCTCTTTGGGAGTATGTACATTTTCTACTTTCATGTAATAGGCTTCTATGGGCTGGCGCAGTTCTATGTATTCGTGGGGAATTGCGATTCTATTCTCCGATTTATCGACGATAAGTTTCCACGACTGTCCGTCGTTGGAGATGTACAACTTATACGCATGGTAGTCCGATTCTTTCGGGGCATCCAGGTTTATATCCTGTTCGGCAAAGTTGATCTGAACGGAATTAATCTCAACTTTCTTTCCAAAATCCATTACGAAATATTCACCAGCGTTGCCACTTTCTGCTGACCACCAGGTACGTACATTCTCATCTGCTGCTTTTTGCGGCTCAAAGCCCGGAAGAGTGGAAGAGGCCAAACAATTTTTATTAAAAGACTGGAGCATCCAGCCAAAAGCGGAAATATCCTGCGGTTCAAATTTTTGTTGTGGGATCTGCATGGGATAATCGCCCAATACGGTATGTGTTCTCATCCGTCCTTTCGCATCGAAGGATACCGGAAACAGTCCGATCCTTCTTTCAAACTCATCGTGATTGCCTACCCACATGGAGGTAGCCTGCCACCAGTTGTCGTATTTATCTTTAAATACGGAACTATGCCCTGCTCCGCCGATAAAGCCTCCGACTTTCAGGGATACAGGGTTGTAGGGCTGCTCTATGAAACCGCCGTCCGGGGTATTACTTTCCAGTACGATGTCGCAGTACCAGTTGCAGATGGTTCCCGGTGTGGCATATTGCAGGTAATACCTGTCGTTGTTTTTCACGATCCATGCACCTTCCGGACAGGGGACTTTTTCGAATTTGCCCGCCCAGGCGGATGCGTCGATCTCATCATACAGTTCCCTGCGGCCGAAGTGATACCCCGCGTTGCACTCCCTGACATCCGTGATGTACTTGCGAAGTACTTTCTTTGTACCTTCTATCTCTTCGAAAGTCTCCGGATCCACCTCAAAGAAGGTCGTAGATTGTTCTCCTCCCAGACCGTAGTAGAAGTAGAATCGTCCGTCGTCAATAAATAGTGTAGGATCGGCCATGCGCCGTACCTCTCCGCACTTCTCCCATTTCCCGCTTTCCGGATCGGCAGAGCGGATCACGTCTACTTTCTTCTTCGTACGGTCGCGGGTAAAGTTGATGAAATAGACGTAGTTCTCGTCTGCTGCTGCGGCAGGTGCCACGTAATGGTCTACATCAAGGGCAGATGCGTGGATCTCCGGGTCGAAATAGATATTCTTCCAGGTAATCAGATCATCGGAGACGCGATATCCACCGATATCCATGGTGGTGAAGAGGTAATATTTGTCTTTAAACAAGACGATCACCGGGTCGGCAGCGGTACGGGCTCTTTTTTCTATTTTCTGAAAGCAGCCCCAGCCGTAGTCCAGGTTCATAGGATTGCAGAATGTGGTCTGCTGATCTGTGACCCTATTATTCTCCGTGCAGGAGAGTAAAAACAAAGAGATTCCTAAAATGGGTAGTATCTTTTTCATATTTTATTGCATTGTATAATGATTAATAGTTGGTAGGGTTATTCTCCTGTCGGGGCTTTCTCTGTTATTTTTATAATATCTTTCATTAATAAACTGCGCAGACGTTCTTTTTCCGGCTGATAAGCCGGGTCGGAAGCTTTGTCTGACATTTCTCCGGGATCGGTACCTATATCCATGAGAGATTCTTTTTTATCTCCCCGTGTGAAAGAGGTGTATTTGTAACGTCCGTCGATGATCTGATGGCCGGAACTTGATTCTATGATAATATGGTTGCGGTCTATCCGATCTGATTGGCCTGTGAGAACGGGCTTGAGTGATTTGCCTGATAAATTTTCCGGTACGGGAATACCTGTCAGGTCACAGATGGTAGGTACCATGTCTATTCCACTGGTGAGGTTTCTGGTGTCCACCATACCTTTCTTCACTCCCGGCCCCGAGATGATAAGTGGTGTGCGGGTGGCTTCTTCGAGCAACTGGCTTTTAAAGACAAGTCCGTGCGATTGTGCCATTTCTCCATGATCCGATGTAAATACAATGAGGGTATTATTGGCAAGGCCGGAATTTTCCAACGCAGTCAGTATACGTCCGATCTGCTGCTCTACCTCTTCTACGAGCCGACAGTACATCCAGCGGTAGAAGTCCCATTGCTCTTCCGTCCAGTCTCTGGAACCGGAGCCTATCTCTTTCATTTCCGCATACGCTCCGTTGGATTCTGCATTGTCAGGAATGGGAGGTACTTGCGCACGGTATTCTTCTTCACTCAGGGTGCTGCGCAGGTCTATGTATTTTTGTGTGGCAGCTATCTGATGAGGGCGCAATTCGTTAGGAAATCTTGGGTCATAGCCGGCACCGTAACAGATATCATGGGGATTCATAAAAGAGAGGTACAGGAAGAAGGGATTCTCTTCATCTGCGTCATAGCGATCGAAAAATTCCTCTGCGAAATGGGCTGGCCCGTCGTAATAGTCTGTTACATCCTGTGTGAATCCGTAGTCTTCGATATGTGTCCTTCCGCAGTAGAAACCTGCGTAACCGGCATACAGGGTCTGATAACCGGCATTACGTAAAAGATTCCCGATAGAATTTTCACGCGCGGCAGGTAATACGGTGAGCGTATCCGGATGTGTCGCATTGTTTGTGTAGCCTATCTCACCGGCGTAGCGGCCTGTCACCAGTGCAAAACGTGAGGGCATGGAGACAGGATTTGCACAATAATTATGTTCAAACCGAACACCGGTTGCAGCCAACCGATCCAGTGATGGAGTGCTGACATACGGGTTGCCTGCACAGCTGAGCATATCAAACCGTTGCTGGTCGGTCATGATGAAAAGCACATTCGGTTTCTTTTCTTCTGCTTGCCGGGCACAAGAGGAGGTTAGTAGGGAAATACTACATCCATACAACAGAATGTTTGGTAGTTTTTTCATTGGGTTTTTTATTCGTTGGTGCTGACTGTTTTTTATTTTGTGTGTGATTTTTGTGTGTGAGACGCAAGGTGTTGTGTCTCTACAAGTTGTCATCAACCTGAATAGAAAATATGGGTCGGTGTAGAGACGCAATACCTTGCGTCTCCGATTCCACATATCTCCAACTTCATATTGCTCAATGAAGAAAGCAGCCTGTAAAGATGTAAACAGTTACTTATTTCTTCAACGCCTTATCTACATCCAGATCGATCCCTGCCCATCCTTTTTTGCACGTCCAGTCTGCCGCGGGAGAAGCCCAGAACTCATCTGTTTCCGGCAGCCCCAGCGCTACAAATGCAGCAGTACACAAATAGAGACTACCTGTGGATATATATGTTTCTCCGATGTGAGGCTGATATCCGGCAAAGCCTACACGCAGCCATCCTTCGGGATTGAATGTTCCGCGAGCATTTATCTGGCGGTTGATGACGGCTGTAAGTGCACTTCTCACCTGAGCGGGTTTCAATCGTTCCGGGAGTAACTTCCTGTAAGCAACATCGGACAGCGCATGGAACGCTCCGAAACGGTAGGCCAGTGACCGACCCACTATTGGATAGGTACCTTCGGGAGAGATCAGCCTTTCCTGTTGTTCTGCATAGCGGGCATACCGTTCAAGTTCGAGGTCGTAAGGTATAGCTCCTTCTATCTGGTGTTTTTTCATTATTCCCAGCACCTCTACCATCATCGGATGTATGACCAGACTGTTGTAATAGTCCAGGTGGAATTCGGGTCCGTCGCCGTACCAGCCATCTCCTTTGTACCATTCGGCAAAGCGATCGCAGGCATATCTGACGCGGTCATACTCCCACTCTCCCGTGAATTCTTTGAGAGCGGCTTCCACCATGGCCGAGAAAAACAGCCAGTTGGTCTCGGAGGGCTGTATCACTCTCGATGATTTCAACTCTTTGATGAGGCGTTCCTGAGTCGTTTTGTCCAGTTTGTCCCACAATTGCGTGCGTGCTCTCAACAGGCCATGCGCCAGAAAAGCAGCATCTACCAGTGGCTGACGTCCGTTGTTGAAGTTCAGGTAGTCGGGTGATTGGGGATCTACTCCGTTGGTTATGGATTTCAGTGCCAGATCTATGTATTCGGCACGTAGTTTGCCTTCAATGGTAGCATCGGGTCCCAGTTCGAGCCAGGGAGAGATACCGGTGATCAGTCTGCCCAATGCTTCGAGGTGAGTGACTTCTCTTCTTTTCTGCATATCAGCAGCTATGGATTCGACCGGCATATTTTTGCGAAGTTCTCCTTTTGCCATGTTTTTCAGCAGCGGATAGGAAATCCGGTGAAGGGAGCTCAACCATACCGAACGATCGGGGTTTTCGGAGAAAGCCGTGATCGTCTCTACTACCGGGCGGCCTTCCAATAAATTCCTGTAGCGAAGCAAAGCCTCCACGAAGTAGTAATCGGCATACGTCAGAGGAGCATCTATCTCGTATTGCTTTCCCATGAAGCCTGTGCAGTGTCGGATGATAAAGTGGTTGTTGTCCCCTACTTTTGCAGCCCGATAGGCCGGAGAAGCCAGCGATCTGATCTGCTGCTCACCAAGTTTCAGGAATTGTTTTCCCAGTTCACCTTCTACATAGGTACTCAATTCTATATATGCCGCAGCCATGATGGCTCCTGCCGAAGCATCTCTGTCTGCCTTCGGAATATCCGGAGCATCGAAATCCCAATAAGGTATCTTGTCTTTTGGCAGACGCGGATGATTCATAATGTACTGGCCTATTTTGATGGCATGCTCCAGATATTCTTTCTTGCCTGTCTGACGATACATCATCGTGAATCCATACAATCCCCAGGCTTGTCCGCGCGACCAGGAAGACTCATCATTTACTCCCTGATGTGTCACCTGATTCAGTACTTTTCCCGTGATCGTATCGTAGCTTACCACGTGGTACGAACTACCGTCGGGTCTGAAGTGATTGATGAGTGAACGATCTGCATGAGACTTTGCTTTGTCATAGTATGAATTGTCTCCCGTCAGGGAAGAAGCTACTGTGAGAAGCTCCAGATTCATCATGTTATCGATAATCACCGAAAACTGCCATTTCTGACTGTTCCACGAACGGGTGCAGCCGGTAACTGGATGAAAACGGGTGGAGAGTGACTTTGCCGCGGTTTCCAGTATTTCTCTATAGGCTTCGTTCCGGGTAAGGCGGTAGCCGTTGCCGAAACTGCAATTGATCATGAAACCCACATCGTGATTGCTTGTGGTGTATTTCTGATTTTCTACACGGGCGCTCATCTCTTCTGCCGCGGCTCTTATTTGCGGATCGTTGGTATATTCGTAGCAATACCACAGGGTTCCGGGATAGAAGCCGCTTGTCCACCAGGCTGGTTCACAGGTGATCATCTCGCCGTCTTTGGCTGTTCGGGGAAGTATGCCTTTCTGGTCTTTCATCACGTTGTACATAGACATGGATTGCCGGACAGAGAAATCAAGGGCGTCATCCACTACTTTCTTCATACCTTTTGTAACTGCACCGGCCGAAGATGTGAGACCAGCCAGTAAAACTAAACCTAAAATTAAGATCTTCTTTCCTCTTTTCATTATCATCGTTTTAAATGTTTGCATGGGGGGAATGCTGATTGTGTGTCCTTTTGTTCATGAGACGCAAGGTATTGCGTCTCTACAAGTGAACCATATACCTGAAGAGCAAATACAATTGGTGTAGAGGCTGCTTAAAAAGTATAGTGCACGCAGAATACGCTGATGGATGCAGAAAAACACAGATAATTATTTGCCTGATAATTATTATTTAAAATTTTATTATCTGCGTTATTCCGTGCTTATCTGCGTCATTCTGCGTGCTATTTAATCACTTTTTGGACATTCCCATGATCTTGTGTCTTCATACCTTGCATCTGAAAAATAAATATCAGCAGGATATACACAGACTTTTACTTATCAAAATACTCTATAAGGTTGTAGACATTGTAATTCAATTCTTTCATGAATGCACTCAGATAAGGGTACATCTCATAATAGTTGTCATACACCCCTTTGTTGGCCGGTCTGGCGCTGTTGTCCAGGTCGTCGTCGTCCTGGTACTTGAACCAGTGCCAGCCTACACAATTTTTGGCTTCCAGCAGCCCCAGTGTGAAGTGCTGATAGGCATACGCTCTGTCGTTTTGCGTCGGAACGGAGAAGCCGGCTCCTGACTGATTGTTCAGGTCGGAGTCTTCCACCCCTTTGGTATAGAATTCTGTGACCATGAAGGGAGCATCTGTCCAGTCTTCTCCCCACTGTTTTACATACGTCGTGAGTTCGGGACTCCAGCGACTGTAGTAATTGATAGAGATGATGTCGCAGTATTTGCCTGCGGCAGCCACTACATGTTGCATGTATTTGGGGGTTCCGTGCAGACGGGTGCCCAGGTACATCATCCCCGGGTCTATCTCCTGAATGGCATCTTTCACTCCTTTGTAGTATATCTCAGCCAGCCTGCCTGCGAACTCGCTGTTCAGGTTGTCGGTAACACTGGTTGCACTCTTCTCTTCCATGAATTTCTTTGCTTCCAGCCAGGCGATATTTGTCTGATCGGTCAGATTCAGGAAGCGATCCAGTATTCTTGAATTCTGTGAAGAGAAGTCTATTTCATTGTCTGAGAAGAAGCCCAATACATTCGCATCATTCAGATAAGGAGCCAGAGCCGAACGGATATAGGACTTACAGAATTCCGGCCAATCGCTGTATAAGACAAGTCCCAGTTGATTGTCGGATGAATTTCCCGGATAAGCGTGTCCGCTCTGTGATCGGAACTGGCTGAGAAAGCCAAACGAGGGAGCCAATGTCATAGGTGCATTCGGATTGCCTGTATTGTGTGTCTGGATCTTGGTGTATGTATCCGTACAGAAGGCTCCGGTCCCATGAAACCCGATCGAGGCCAGTTCTGTCTGTGTCCTGGATAGCCACATATCGTCGTTGCCAAACCGTTTGTTCCACGCTTCTTTGTTACGGGCAGAAGAACCGTAGCGAAGAGAGGTCACACTTCTTTCGTAGTGAATGTATCCCTCCGGATCGATGATCCACCAGCGGCCGCCTATCTTCTTTACATAAAAACGTCCTGTGGCTGGTTGAGGAGTTCCGGTGATGAGGCTACCATACTTGTTAGTAATGGCTTTGTATTCAGTCTCTGTCTTTACACTGGTTTTGTATTCCCCCATGTAAGGAATGATACGGGTGTTGGATTCTGTCCAGTTGGAAACTGGTGGGTACTGGGTAGAGTATTTTACCTGAATGGGACGGTAAGGTTTGCCCAGGAGTGAAGGGCTGTAGGGCTGCATCTCTCCGGGAGTGGGTAGTCCCTCTATGATCTCATTTCCATCGCCTTCGTTCAGTACCACATCGGGTGGCATGAAATCCGAATCTTTCACTGCATAGTCTACACAGGCAGCCAACATACAGAGGCATCCGAGAGACATGGTTATGTAGATTGATTTTATTTTCATGATAGTTGTTATTAATATGAATGGTTTTTATCTGGAAACACTTCTCACACAACGTACGTAGCGAGGGCTTCCGGTTTTGGTATTATTGGTACTGGTATACTTGCCAAAGCGTACGTACCAGCCTTTCAGACCGTCGGTCGTTTCCGTACTTGCCCAATAGCTGTCACCGTTTTCCATACCTCCCATTGCATTCAGAACATTACCGCCCTGATCGGTAAGTGCCTTGTCAAATGCGGCACGTGCAGCTTGTTCCTCTGCGGGAAGTTCGTCGGGAAGCAGACTCGAACTGTGATTTCCGTTGTAGGCATCATACAATGCGATCACTTCACCGGTTGCTGGCCAATACCAGCCATCGCCTCTTTCCCTGCAAAATTGTATGGCCGGAATATCCGCGGCATATTCACTTTGTGCGATGGTTTGTGTATTGGCATATCCGTTCTCGCTATCTGTCGTACCGAATCCCCCGGCAAAACCTTCTGTCCATCTCAGACTCTCCCGTTTCAGAGATACGATCTTTGCGTTGGAAGGATCGGTCGGGTCTACCCAGAATACAATTCCTCCTTCTGTGAGGTCTGTTTCTCCATCTTTCGTCACATAGTCTCCGATCCGGAAAGGTTCCACGGCAATGGCCTTTTGCTGACTTACCGTGATCGTAGCTGTAGCCTGGTTGTCACCGGAACCTGCCGTAACGGTAACCGTGGCCGTACGCGAATCACTTGTGGTATTCTCAGACAAAGCGTTGAACGTGATGGTGTTGCCTGCCTTCTCTGCAGAAAGCCATGCAGACCCTTCCCTTTCAATGGTCACGTTGTACGAATCTTTGTTTGTAGTCACGGTGGATGTTCCGGTAGCACCTGCTTCGCTGGTGAGTGAAACCTGGCCGGGAGAAACGGAAAGTGTAGCCGGCTCTTCAGGGAATTTGTAGTTACCCACTACTTTCATACCACGCACAAAACGAGCCGTACCTGTCTTGGCACCAAAGTCCATCGCATACTTACCGAAACGGATGTATCTGGCCGATTGTCCGTTTTCATTTTCTGTACTTGACCAGTAGCTTTCACCGTTGCCGGTATCTGCGGCCTCATTGATGATGTTACCTCCCAGGTCGGTCAGGTATTGATCGAATCTGGCACGCGCGGCCTTTTCCCCATCACTGATGCTGGCAGGCACATCGTTAGTAAATGCAGGATCGGTATGACTGACACCGTTGTAGGCAGCAAACAGTTCGAGCAATTCATTGGATGCGGGCAGATACCATCCATCACCCAAGCCTGTACACAGAGCTACAGCGTCGGTAGGCCCCGGATCTGTAAACAAGGCGGTGTTGCCAGGGCCGTCTACTGCCGATAGAGCGCCGTGCGACTTGACAGAAGCTTCGAACGGATTGCCTCCCCAGCGTTCGAGTGAAATAGCCTTTCCGGACTCCGGATCAGACGGATCCACCCAGAATATCATACCGAGTCCGTCTTCCGTGAGCTGTCCGACTTTCAGTATTTTCTCTTCGGAAGCGTCTTTTTCGGATTGAGTGACCGTGACATCTACTGAAAGATCTCCGGAGATCAACTTCACTGTTACCGAACGCGGTTCGCCTGTTTCGTTCATAGCCGTAGCGGTGTAGATGGCACGTTTCAGATCCAGATCTATGGAGAGCCAGTCGGCTGTATACTCGGCAGTCACCTTATCTGCTGTTGTAAAAAGGAGAGCTGTCACGGAAGAACCTTCCTCTCTGGATAGGTTTATAATCATTTGGTCGTAATTAAATTCTGGCATGATCCGTACTTCTCCCCGCTCCTGGCAAGAGAAAAGTATCATGCTTAACATCCATGAGACCAGTGTTATTTTTTTCATATGATGATCTTTTAATTGTTATTCAGAGTTTGCTTAAATTTGGCTCGTTTCTGATTTTAGATGCACGTATGCGTCTCTACAAAGGGAACCTAAAATTTAAACAGGTTCTTGGTTATTATTTATTTCCACGGATCACTTTGTGGGAAGTTGTTTGCTCCCATCAGGTCTATCTGCTGTTGCGGAATGGGCCATGTCTCGTGTTTTCCTTTCACAAAGTGATTACGTGCATCGGCATAGTCGGTATCCAGATACGGATCTTCTGACTTGAGGTCACCTTCATGTTCACGTACGCGGTCGTACAGGACGCCGAGGCGTTTCAGGAGCGGCCAGCGTACTCCTTCGAAATGAAGTTCACGGGCATATTCATCCAGAAGCATATCGAGGGTGAGCGGACCGTTTTCGTAGGTGTTACCGGCTCTTGCCCATGTCTTGTTGTAGTATTCGATAGCCTGAGGGCTTGAACCGCCATCGCGGTGGAAGTAGGCTTCGCAACACATCAGGTAAGTCTCTGCTAGCCGATAAATGATCACATCTCTGAAACTGCTGGTTCTGTCGGGTTGTGTGGCGTTGGTCCACTGATCGAAATGCTTTTTCGACATCGGATGGAGTTTTTCGAGGTATCCTGCCGAACTGCCATACAGGTCGGCAGGTATCTCTTTGCCATAGTCGGGGCCTGTAGGATCGTTGTAATAGAATTTGTGAATAAAGAGTTTTTCATAGCGCGTATCCTTTTCTTTATCATACAAACTGAATAAATAACTGTTCGGGTAGACACGTCCCCAACCGTAACCACCCTGGGCGGCTTCGAAAATACATCCTGCATTGGATTGTGCACGGGTTGTCACAATAAGGGAAAGCCGATGTCCCATCAGGGGCGTACTGGTTCCGCCTCCTCCCAGGTTTTCAGAGAACTGATAAGACCAGAGTACTTCCGAATTGCGCAGATCGGCTCCGCCGAGGGCTTCTTCTGCCGATGAAAGCAGGGTATAGGTACCATCTTCGAAAATATCCTCGCATTCCTCAATGGCTTTGTTGTAATCCTTTTCCCACATGGCTACCTGTGCTCTCACGTGTTTGGATACAGCTTTTGTGATACGTCCATATTCTCTGTTAGGTATTTCCCAGTCGAGTCCGGAAGTAGCATCTTCAAGGTCTTCTTTTATCTGTGCGAATACCTCTTCTGTGGATGCAGGTTTATAGTCACGTATCAGATTGTCCACAGTGGTAGGAGTCGTATTCAGGTAGAGACGTTCAAAACGTTTCCACAATTCGAAATAGGCGTGTCCGCGGAAGAATTTGGCTTCGGCCCATGCTCTGAGGACCACTTCATTTTCAAGTCCCAGTTCTTCCGCGCTTGCAATCACTTCATTGGCTTTTCCGATAATGGCGTAATGATGTGTCCAGAATTTCTCCACATCACTGTTATTAGGCAACAGGGTATTGAGGCGTGCCAGAGCCGCACTGGTTCCTGCCCGGAACACCATTAGGTCTGTACTATAGTCGCACATATTCACTGCGTACAGACTGCTTTCATTTTCTTTGACCAGATCTCTTTCCATCTTATATAGCCCTACCACGGCACGGCTCAGGCCATCGGGTGTAGTGATCAGGTAATTGTATGTAATGTCGGTCTTGGATTCAGGATTCAGAAAATCATCACAGGCAGATAGTGTTGCCATTGCGGCAACTGCCAGTACTGTTATATATAAATTCTTCTTCATATTTTTGTTCTTTACTGATTAGAATGATACATTCACTCCAAACACAAACTGTCTGGACTCGGGATAGGCTGCAGGGGTCAGCTCAGGGCTATACGACAGGAAATCTGTGAATGTAAAGAGATTCGTAGCTGTCGCATACAGTCTCAGTTTCCGGATATGAAGACTCTTTATCCAGGCTTCGGGCAGTGTGTATCCCAGCTGCAGGGTGCGCAAACGGATGTAAGAAGCATCCTGTATGGCCAACGCACTGTGATAGGTGATGTTGGTATTATGAGAAGGCCGTGGAAAGTCATTGGAAGGATTGAAGGGAGTCCAGTAGTTGACCTTCACACCGTTGAGTTTTCCCTGTAATGATCCGCCACTGTTTGAGTCCGAAAGATAAGCATTCTGGATCTTACGTCCGGATACTGCGTACCAGTCCATAAAGAAGTCGAAGTTTTTCCATTTGAAGCTTGTATTCAATGACACCGTGAAGTTCGGGTCTTTGGAGATCGGAACACGGTCCTCTGCATCGATCTTTCCGTCGCCATTCATATCTTTTATTTTTATAGAACCTGGCTGTACTACATCCGCGCGTTCCAGTACTTTGTCGGGGATACCGTCTCCGGTAGTATCAATGGTCGGTTTCAGGGTATATATCAGCTTGCCGTACGCATCACGTATGATGTCAAAATCTTCATACTGATAGATACCGTCTGTTTTGTAGTTGTAGTAGACATTGATCGGTTTGCCTATGAACCAGTTGTTTCCAGGCTGGCTCAACGGTTTGCCAAATTCATCTATCTGATCGTCGATCTTCACTATTTTATTGGTATAGGTACTAAAATTGGTTCCCAGACTCCAGATAAGCTCTTTCGTGCGGATCACATCCCCACTCAGGCTGATGTCTAACCCATTCGATTTTGTTTCTCCCAGGTTGTCCAGCATTTTCTCGTAGCCTAAAGCCGAATTGATGCCGCGATAGACAAGCAGGTTGGTAGTGCGGGTCCTGTAGTGCTCAATGGTACCTGACAGTCTGTTGCGGAAGAAACCAAAGTCTACACCCATGTTGACGGTTGCGGATTGCTCCCATTTCAGGTTGGCATTGGTAAGTTCTTTTCCAGGGAGATAGCCCATATAGAACGTATCGCCAAATTCATACCTGAGCTGATCGGTCAGTCCAAGGGTCGTATAATTACCTATTCCATTCTGATTACCTACGATACCATAGCTCAAACGCAGTTTGAGGTTATCAATCCAGGTTGCCGGACTCAGGAACTTCTCCTGATCCAACCGCCAGGCCAAGGCCACGGATGGGAATGTACCCCATTTGTTGTTTTTTCCGAAGCGACTGGAACCGTCTCTTCTGACTGCAACATTCATGATGTATCTGTCCATCAGGATATACGAAGCACGTCCCATGAAAGATACCAGATTGTTCTCCTTGAAAGTACGTATGGGAGCACCTGTAAACTGACCGTTCGCGATGAAATTCCAGTCCATGTCCACCGGTAGGTCATCGGTTGCATATCCCAACTCTTTCGTCTGATTGTGATCTACAGACTGCACGGCAGTGATCGTCAGTGTATGTTCCTGTTTTTTGATGGGAACGTTGTATGTGAAAATGTTCTCTACCAGGTAGCTTCTGTCTTCTTTTTCCTCCAGTTTTGCGGTACCACCGCCACCCGGATAATTCTGTCCTTTTACCTGTCCGTCTTCCCGTTGACGGTTGTAGAACGATGTATTCAGACGGTAGTTGAAGCCTTTGAAGGGTTTGATCTCCAGAAATACATTCAGACGGTAGCTATTGGTCGAAATCTCGCGTTTGAAGTTTTCCGCCCTGTAGAAGGGGTTGACATCGTTGTTGGAATTGATATAGCGTGTGTAGCTGCCATCCTCGTTATAGATTTGGGCAATTGGCGTACGGGTGATAAATTCATTGAAGTTACCGTCTTCCCGGTCGGACTTGGTGAGTGCATACGAGGAATTTACCCCAATGCTTGCCCATTTATTCATGGTATAATCCACATTGAAACGGAAAGAACCCTTTTGGTAGTTGGAACCTGTCCTTACCATACCGTCCTGGTTGAAATAGTTGAGCCCGGCAGCTACACGCACCTTCTCATTTCCTCCTCGAAGTGTCAGGTCGTGATTGTGGTAAACAGAATTTTTCATCATTTCCTTTTCCCAATTGATAAATTCTCCGCTTGCCCATACCTGCTGCATGATATCGTCTCCCAGAGCTTCGGTAATAGATATTTCACGCGCATCGATCACACCTTTGTCATTGGCTTTGGCTTCACGTCTGAGCATCACATATTCTTCGGGTGAATAGAAGTCGAAGTTGCGCCACAAAGACTGTATACCTATATATCCGTCGTAATGGACTTCCAATTTGCCTTCTTTACCGCGCTTGGTTGTTACCAGGATTACCCCGTCGCTGGCGCGGGCACCGTAAATAGCTTGTGAGGCTGCATCTTTCAGGATCTCGATAGATTCTATGTTTTCCGCACTCAGTGTACTGAATTCGTCGGTATCGGAGATAGAACCGTCGATCACATACAAAGGTGTGTTCGATGCACTGATCGAACGATTGCCACGAATAGTGATGTCGGGATTGGAACCCGGTCTTCCCGACGAACTGGTCACACTGACACCGGCTACACGGCCACGCAGCATATCGGCTACATTGCCGGCCGGATAACTTTTCAGTTCGTCTGTTTTTACTGAAGCTACGGAGGTAGCCACATCACTTCGTCGTTGATAGCCATATCCTACTACCACCACTTCTTCCAGAAGTTTGGAATCTTCGACCAGTGTCACATTGATAACACCTTTGTTGTCCACTTTATGCTCCTGAGTCAGATAACCCACATAAGAGAATACAAGTGTAGAACCGGCAGCTACTTCCAGGGAATATCTGCCATTGACATCAGTAATGATCCCTGTCGCAGAACCTTTCACCTGAACACTTACGCCAATCAGTGGACCTTGCGCATCAGATACCATACCTGTTATCCGTGCATTCTGTGCCTGTGCATCGATCATACTCCATATAAATACAACCGATAAGATGATTTTAAAATAGTACTTTTTCATTTCATAGATTTATATGATTAATAGAGGGGGGTGAGTTTTAAGTGATGAGTTTTAAGTAGTAAGTTATAGGTTTTAATTCTTAACTTATCACTCATCACTTAGAACTTATAACTTCAACAGCAAAACTCACAAAAAATAGAGATTTTGTATCTAAAGATTATACGGAAATCAATCACTATCGTACGAATTGTATATTCTTTCCGTTTACCATAGTGTTATGAGGGGTTTATTTGCCGATTCCCGGGTTGCGAACGAACAACTTTTGTTGTTGTCGGAATCATCTCCCAACTGGCGTACTTCCCGGATCAGTACAAAGGTGATTTCGGACTGTTGGCATTTGCGTATCAGTGTAGTGACATCCAGTTGCCGGTAGGCTGCTTTGTCGTCCACAACGATCTCACCGGCTACGTGTGCCGTACTTCCTACCTCTGTTACCCGCACCTGCTCTCTTTCCAGATTAGGAGCATTGTTCCAGTTGAGGGTATGCTCCTCCCAGTCATTGTTGTCCAATGCATAGACATGGAAACGGTAGGGAGACCCGGAAGAAGCATTTCCATACACTTGCAGGATAGCAGCATTTATCTTTGATTTATTTACGTCCGACAGGTCAAATTTGATGTAGCTTACCTGGTTGTTGTTTGTCCGGGAGGCATTCATCTCTACCTGCATGGTTTTGGCTTTGCCAAAATTCTTTTCCCGGTTTGTTCCCGCCCTGACGGTTGCGTCGGCTGTCGCAACGATGGTTTGTACAGAGCCCGAACAAATTGGGATGGTCAGAAGCATGACACTCTGAGCGGGAAAATCAAACGACAACCGGCCATCTTCTGGGATTTCCTTTACCCACACTACCCCACCGTATGCATTTTCACTGACTTCCTCGGCCACTACCCTGGTGCCTGTGGGAAGCTCCAGTGCGTTTATGTCCAGTGTTAGCTGATTGGCAGACGTTTTCCGCTGCACCAGCCATACGTAGTATTTCATCTCTTCCGGATCGAAAGAGGTGATTGCATCTACATCGTCGTCTGTTACCGACTTCACTGTACACAGTAGCGGACGTTCGTTTTTGAATCCTTTGGCAAATAGGCGAACCACCTCTCCTGTCCGCTGGATACCACTGACATCGTAAGAAGAAGGAATGTTTTTCACTGATTCTGCGTCGAAGAGTTTGATCTCCCTCACTTTGATACTTCCTTTGTCTGTTGCAACGAAGCGGACTTTCGAAGTGGTTACAGGGGCGTCAAACAGGAAGAAAGACTGGCCGTAGCGGGCCTCGCTTTCCACTGTTTCTTTTATATCTGTCCACCCGGTACCGTCCCAGTATTGCAACCGGAAATTCTTCACGCGATCGGGAGCTGTGTAGACTCCATAGGCTGAGCCTGTATACACTACTGCTCCTCCTAACGTATTGCTTTTTCCCAGATCGATTTCCACACATTTTTCTTCATCCGTATCCGGAGAGATCCACATAGAGGCATCTGTCTTGTCTCCGTCGGTGATTGATTTCACCGGGACGGGGCGGGAGGATGTGAGGTCGGTTACTTTCTTTCCGAGCGCCACGTTGGTATAGGCATCTTCTACGATCCGTTTGCCTTGCCAGATGAAGTGATGTCCCGACTTGATACCACGGGGATAGGTAGGGCTCGCGGTATTGGCAAATTTGAATGCCCACATTCCATATCCCTGATTGAGTGTGTTGTTGGTATATTCACCTGCCCATTCTGTAAATAAAGAAGGCGAGTCCATCGTTTCTTCTTTGTCTATCAGGTAGGCATTCATCCAACGGCCTGTCTCTGTATAGACGATCGGCAGATCTTGTCCCAGAGGATGGCTATCGGTTATGATTTTCCTTATGTCGGACACTTTGGAGGTATACCCGGCGGCCGGAAGGTTGTAGGAATGGGTAGAGAATACATCCATCAAATCTCTGTCCGAAGGTAAACCACGGTAATCTATACGCAGGTTTTTCACAACTTCGACCCACCAGTTTGTATTGGAGCCTGCGGTGACCGGGCTCACGAAGCGTGATCTCAGGTTTTTTCCATACAGCCGGTTTACATCCTCAACGGCGCAATACACAGCATCCGACACAATCTTCATCGCATCTACATATTGTGTGATCTTCATCGGACCGGAGTGCCGGTGATTGGGTTCGTTGTGCATGGCAAACAGGGTCACATCTCCTGTCTTTGCTGCATAAAAGGCAAGGGCATAGAAGCGTTGCCACTGCTTCCAGTTGTTGCTCCAGGTTCCGTCGAAGTCTGTAGAGTTGATCTGAAGGACGACGTCTATCTTCAGGCGTTGCAATTCTTTCAGGGTATATTCGAATACCATAGAGTTGGTGGAGAATTGCGTATTTGTACATTTTTCCAGAATAGGTTCCCAGCGGATGAAACGATTCTGCTCCGGATTGCTTCGCAATTCTTTCTTGTATGCTTCGAAGCCTTCGAGGGTAGCAAGACTCTGGTCGTTCATGACCACCGACTGTGGTACGTATTCGTTCAGGGAGGTCCATACACGCAGGTTGTTTACCTGGGAGTATTCGAGCCATCCGGATACATTGCTTCCGGGCAGGTAATATCCCTGATTGTAGGCTACGTATTTCATGGATTTGCCAGTCACATTTTTGGATATTGTCACCTGCATATTTTTTTCGAGGGATTCATGATTCTTTTGGGGTACTTCACCGGTGGTCACAGGAATGGGCATGCGGGCTTTCTCTTTGCCATAGACTTCAAATTCATTGATCCGGATCGGTTCTCCATCGGTGGATACCAGACGCACCTGAAACGTTGTAAGCTTCGGGCTGAAGGAGAATTCAATTTTATCCAATCTGTTTTCCGTACGTTTCGTATCCGGGAGGTCTGTCCAGTTGGCATCGTCCCAGTATTGGATTTTGAAGTTCTTTACAGACCAGAATCCTGCTGCTTTGCCTTTTTCCTGCTCTTTCTGTTCGGCTTCAGGAATACCTGTATAAATGACGATCCGGTCGATATCGTAATATCTTTCCAGATTGATTTCCAGCGTGTGAGGCGGTCGTGCGGTTTCACCACTCATCCAGCCCGCATTACGTGAAATTACTCCGTTGGTTACGTTCGTTGCGGGAAATTCTTTCTGTTGGGAAGATGCAGTGGCCGGTTTGTGTAGCGCTACATTGATGTTGTCTGCCTGCAGCCCTGAAAGAGGGAGGGTAATGGCTGCGCAGATTAAAAATAATTGTTTTTTCAGGCTCATAGATTTTTTATTTTTAGGGGTACGTTTTAGATATTACCGGATTTTGGTAGATGGTTGTTGTTGTGTTTTTGGTTGTCTCAATGAGACGCAAGGTATTGCGTCTCTACAAGTGTATTACCTTCAAAAGAGAGCACAATACTGTAGAGACGCATATTTGCGTCTCATAGAAACCCATAAGATCCTATCTTATTCTTCCTGAGCGTAACAAGCCTTATAGGCTGCCTCGGCATATCTCCTACCCAGAATAATCTGGCTGTCTGCACTGAAATGAGGATCATCCTCATCGATCAGTGGCACCAGTTCCGCAGAGGATACACAATAGCAATGAGGAATGTATTGAGGTAATTTCCGCAACATTTCATTGAAGGCTTCCGAAGTTCCGTTTGTCCGCCACGGAGCAAGTTCTCCTATGATAAAGGGTAGTTCGGGGTTTCCGAGGTCTTCCCTCAGATCGGCTACAAGCTTTTGTAGTTTTTCCGGATAAGCTTCCGGATATTTGCTGTTGCTTTCTCCCTGATGCCAGATGATGGCTTTTAATGTTCCGAACTTCATGGCTTGCCGTGTCCGTCGAAGAGCCTTTCCGTAATAATTGTCTGGGGCACCTTTCAGCCACGAATGGATGGAGCTTCCGCCCCGGGCATTCACGATCAACCCCAATGTGTGTCCGGTCTTATCTGCTATCGCTTTTGCGAAGGAGTATGCCGGACCTACTCCTTGCATATCCAGGGATTTGCGTATGGTAGAATATTTGTTGAGTGGATTGCGGGCAGGTTCCATTTCTCCGGTTGGGGTGAGCAGGTATGCGTTTTGAATAGTACCTTTGTAGTTGTCGGTGATATAGCCCCTGCCGGCCATATTGGACTGGCCAATGAAAAGAAACAAGTCAAGTGGTGGTATCTTTGTTTGGGGGTTGACATATACTCCTTCTGTCTCTAATGGATACTTGTCTGTGCGAAACGGAAGTGCAGGGAAGCCCTCTTTATTGAAGAAATTCACCTTTGCACTGTTTACCCAAAGATAACGTACATCCACAGGCTCTTTCACCTGACTGCTTTTTACCTGTACCTGTCTGTCGTTAAGAACAGTTGCTTCGGCCGGATAGAACTGACCCTCTCTTCCGGCAATCGTGAAGCCGGAAAGTAAAAGAGCACTGTCTTTAGCTACAATACCCATACCTGTGTTCTTAAAATCGAGTACCAGACTACCGTCTGCCATTTTTTTCATTTTCGTGAATTTAGGTCCCTGACAGACGATGCTTTTACCATATACTTTGCCCAAAGCCAACTGCGCCAGACGCCAGCCCACCGTATCTTTCACTATCGGATGAATGTCTTTCGGATCTCCCTGATCAAAAGCAACTGCCATAGCGGTATTTTTTACATGCAGTGAGGTCAGGTATTGTGCCTCGCGAAGTTCGTTCCAATAGCGGGTTTTCGTATCAAACCGGG